>JAFGTF010000113.1 GCA_016934265.1 Spirochaetota bacterium | reverse complement strand
TGGGCCATGACCCTTCCGAATATCAACGAGGCCCTCATCCACCTCAACGGTAAGCTTTTGCCGTTCGGGCTCTTCAAGTTCATCTACTGGATGAAGCGCGTGAAAGGCCTCAGGCTCTGGGGGCTCGGTATAAAACCGGAGTACAGGAAGCGGGGAGTCGACGTAATGCTCTACTACCATACGATGCTCGAAGGGCAGAGGCTGGGATACAAGACGGGCGAGCTTTCCTGGATACTGGAGACGAACACCCCCATCATACGGGCCGCTTCATACGTCAGGGGAGAGCTCTACAAGCGGTACCGAATATTCAGAAAGCGCCTGTAGGGTCTTGCTTCCGCTAACCGGCCCGGATGGTTTTTTCGTGCGCTTCCTTCGGCAAACAGAAACAGGAGACGAGGTACAAAAAAAGCGCTGATAGTCCGAGAAACCCGATCCCCGCCATGGATGCGACGAGCGGCGCGGCGGTCGATGCCGTAACGGAGAGATACCCGTTGATCGACCACGCCCATGCAAGCGTACCGGCCTCCCTTCCGCCGGACTGGAGTCCGGCGCCCTTGAGGATCGATATCGCAATCGGAAACGGCATGCCCATGAAAAACCCGAGCGGGCCGACGATGCAAACGGCAATAAGAGGCTTCAACAGGAAATGGGAGGAAGAAACCGAGGTAAAGACCCGGTCGGAGAAGAAAATGAAGAGTGAAAAGCACACTCCGATGCCGAGAACGCCGGCACGCTGCAGTCGCGACGGCTGCAGGCGGCGGGGGTCTTGTATCCGGGCGGTAGAAAGACTTCCGAGACCTGAGAAAAAAAGAAGCGCAAGAAGGGTCGTAGAGTTGGCGTATATCGGATTAGAGAGATACCGCTTGAACCGTTCGATGACACTCACCTCGATGAACATATACGCAAGCGCGATGACGGCGAAGTAGCAGAGAATGCGTGTTTTCTTTCCTCCAATGCGCGTACCAGACAACAAAAGCGGGAGCACGATCAAACATGTCGAGAGGATGACCGATATGCATAGTGTCGAGGTGAGAACGATATCACCGCCCTCGACCACGGGAAGCCATTTCTTTCCCATCTCTTTCAAGAAACGCGGCAGGTACGCTATCCGAAAGAAGTGATCGAAGTAGGGACGTTCGTCGGTCGGCGGAGAGATTGCGAACGGATAGGTCTTTATGAAACCGCCGGGATCCTTAAGCAGGCGTCTCGTACCCTCGTAGTAGGCGTTGTCCTCCGCGATGTTGTACCGGTTCGATTCCGATTCCTTCATGCCGGGATAGTACACGAGATCGAAGCGAAGGCTTTCCGCGAACCGGCGGATCGTTTCGATCTCGCAGCCGGCAAACGGTCTCTTTTTCATGAGCAGTGTCGCCGTGGTCCAGCTTCTTATGACCAAAAGCCGTTCCTCCGCGTTCGCGCCTCCCCTCGTGAGGGCGGCCGAGGCGAGTGCGACGAGCCTGAATATTCTTCTCGGCGGATGCCTCAGCCATATTGTAACGGCTACGGTGCCGTTTTCGTCCAGCGCCTGCAAGAGCTCTTCCATCGCATCGACGGTAAGCGTATACGAGCTGTCCGTCGAGTATATCCCTCCCACCGAGGCGACTGCGCTGTCCGGTTCGGATATTTCAATGATGTCCCAAGCAATATCGTGCCGCCGGGCCGCCTCCCGCACCTGGAAAGCCTCGACATGCACGTTTGGCCTTGCAAGCAGCCGCTGCACATGCTCCCCCGCCCGGTTTCGGAGGAGTTTTATAAGCGAGGTGTTCTGTTCGCAGGCCACGATACTCCCGGCACCGCCCAAGAGCGCGCGGTTTATCCCAGCGCCGCCTCCGACACCGGCGATCAGGACCTTCGGGGCCTCATGAAGGCGGTATGCCGCATACTGCGGCTGGCAGGTGAGGTACCGTAGGAGGCCGGGATCGTATGTGCGGTCTATCGAGGCGAGGCGGTCGCCGTCGAGGAACAATCCCGCCTGAGGCGGGAGTTCTCCGTCGTATGCGAGGCTCAGGCCCGGCGCGAATCTGATATGTTCGGATTCGACGATCTCGAGCGTTCCGAACGGGCTGTAAATCTTTTCCGTTACCGAGGCGCCGGGAACGTTGAGCGCCAGCGAGATTCCCTTGTAGGAGAGCATGCGGATGTCGCTTCTTTGGAACAGGAAGAGACCGCACGCGGCCGCAACACAGGAGTAAAGCACCACCCGCCGCCGTACGCCGCCTCCGCATACGATAAAAAGAAGCGATAAAAGCGCGAAGAAGAGGGGGACCGACAAGATGCGGCCCGGCTCGATGAAGAAGAGGCAGAAGAGCATCGTGCCCACACCGGCCCCCGAACCGATGAGGTTGAGGAAGTAGGTCGTGCCCGGCGTGCCGGTTGAAAACGCGATGAGGACGAACATGGAACCTAAAAGAAAGGGTATCGTGTATAACAGGTAGCGGAGAAGAAGTCGGACACCCTCGGACAGGTCCCAGATCAGCCTCAACGGGTCGAACGCGATATACATCGAGAGAAACGACGCTGTACCGAGAAACAGGATGAATCCTGCGGCGGAAAGCAGAGACGTTTCGGCGGTCTTCCCGGCCGCGTGTTTACCCCATATGCTGTAGAGCGTCCCGCTTGCGCCGAAACCCAGGAGGGCGAGGGCTATGGCTGTGTAGGTGAAGTTCCCGAATCCCTCGATTTTCAGAACACGCATGAGCGCTATTTCGAACGAAAGAAGCGCGGCGGAGATACAGAAGAGAGAGGCCTGGTGGATCTTCAGAGATATCATGAAAAGAGCCCTGCTTCTACTCCTTCCTCCGATCTTTCTCCCTGGTGAGCGGGACGAAAACCACAGGCAGGATGTCATGGATCGTCACCCCGCCCTTTTCGTCCTTGACGAGGAGCTTGAGCACCTGGGGAAAGTACGGTTGCCCGACCGGGATACACATCCGGCCCCCGTTTTTCAGCTGCCTGACAAGCGGCGGGGGCACGTGATCGGAGGCTGCGGTCACGATGATCGCATCAAAGGGGGATTGCTCCTCGAGGCCGAAGTAGCCGTCCCCCGCATACGTCTTGATGTTCGAGTACCCGAGCGAAGAAAGCCTTTCTGCGGCGCTTTTTTGAAGCGGCCGTATGATTTCTACGGTATACACCGTTTTCACGATCTCGGCGAGCACCGCCGCCTGGTACCCCGAACCGGTGCCTATCTCGAGTACCGTGTCCTCTTCATCGACCTCGAGGAGCTGGGTCATCAGCGCGACGATGTACGGCTGCGATATCGTCTGACCGTACCCTATGGGAAGCGGCCTGTTCAGATATGCGTCTTTTTCGAGCCGCGGAGGAACGAACTTTTCACGCGGCACGGTGCGCATGCTCCTGATCACCGCTTCATCTTTAATACCCTCGGCGATTATCGCTTCCCGCACGAGACGCTCACGTTCCGCCTCGTATTCCGCGTAGGACGCCCGGAAGCAAAAGAGGAACAATAAGCCCATATAAAGATAAACAAACGACCGTTTCGGTGTTCGCATCGCACTTATCATTCTGTGCGGTGATCGTCTCTTTGTCAACGGTAAAAAAGCGGCCGTCGAAACGTCAGTCGGTATCGTTCATCCCGTACCGCGCAGGAAGGCGAGTATGAGGGCCGTGCCGAGCGGAATGAGGAAGTTGTCGAGGTTATAGACCGGAACAAGCTCCATGAGGGTGGCGACGACCGTTGCGAGGAGCGCGTGGGGCAGGGGATAGAAAAGAATGAGTATCGCGAAGGCGGAAAAAAAGAACGCGAGCGACCCCTCCACCGTGCGGTTTTTCATCCCGAGAATGCGGATACGGCCGAACCTCCTGCCGACGAGGGCGGAGACCGAGTCGGAGATCGCAACCACAAGCACCGCGGGGAGGTATACCTCGTATCGGAAGAGCATGATCGTGACGCCTATGCCGATCCCGAGCAGAACAGGACCTATGATGATCCCCCTCTTTTCGCTGTGGCGCTGAGCCCTGCGTGTTACCTGGGAGAGAACGGATACGGAGAGTCCGAAGGTGCGGAAAAGCTCGGACAAGAGATAGGCGACGATTACGGACAAGAGCGCCAGTACAGTGGCCTTCTCGTTCAGCCTCGCGAGGAACGGGAATACGGATCCGGTAAGATGAACCGCCTTGCGGAATATCTCGCGGCGCCAGTTGAACCTGCTAATCGATACCGAGGAGGGGAGGCTTTCCTGCGGCAGGATATACGGAAGGATCTCGAGGAAGTTGTCGCCCTCTATCACCACGTCAGCCTTCATCCTCACGCTTTTTACCGGGTTGAAACCGATCCCCACCCCGCTTTTTTTCAAAAGTTCTATGTTTCCGGGATCGTCCCCCACGGCAACGACTCGTTCCCAGCCGATCCCGAGTTTGGACATTATTTCTTCAACTATTCCGGTCTTGTCGACGACCGTGAGATCGTCGACGATCCAGCGGCCGTTTTTGCTCGATATATCCAACCCCGCGTAGTGGTGGGCGCCGATCTCATTCATAAGTGTCTGCAGGATAAAGTTCGGTATTCCGGCGCTGATAAGGGAGACGTAGTAACCGTTTTTCCGGAGTATTTCGATCGTCTCGGAGATACTGGTTCTGCGCTTTATCCTGCGGGCAATGCGGTGTGCCTCTTCGACTGAAAAGGTGCCGGCGAGCCGGTATCCCTCCTGCAAGAGCTCCTCTATGGAGATCTTCTCCCTGTAGTACCTCATGCCGAGAGTGATGAACCGGAGATGGCTGAAAAGCCCCTTCGATTGCACGATTTTCTTTAAGAAGATGTCCTTGAAAATGACACCGTCGACGTCGAAAACGACGAGCCCCTTGTACATTATTCCCCGCAGCCTTTTATTTAATTGTACGCAATCTAATAGTATACTAATTGCATCAGAATTCAAGAACAGAGGAGCGGCAGGCAGTTGATTGTGACCGTGGAGAAGATCGTCCATGGGGCCTACGGCTTCGCCCGCGGAGAGGGGGGCGTGTGCCTCGTGCCGTATGCGGTCGTGGGGGACACCCTCGACGTGGAACCCGACACACGCGGGACCGTTCAGTACGGACGAATAAAAGAAATAAAGGTGCCGTCCGCACTCAGGAAAAAGCCGGTATGCGCTCGCTTCGGCCTCTGCGGCGGATGCGATTTCGAGAACATCGAATACGCGTTCGAATTGGAGGTGAAAAAGGGTATCCTGACGGAAGATTTAAAAAGGATCGGGGGGCTTCGGGATTTGCCCGAGACCGCCGTGGTATGCGGCCGACCATACCACTACAGAAACCACGCGCAGTTTAAAGTCGACGGGTCCGGTGCCGTCGGCTTTTTCAGGCAGGGTTCGCGCGAGGTGATCGGCATCCCGTCTTCAGGCTGCCTGCTTCTCGACCACAGCATCAATGGATACGTTTCCGGGATTGTCGCAGGCCCCACGCTGCCACGCGGCGGATTCAGGGTTCGGGCCGGCGATAACGGCATGGTATTCAAAAAGGGCGTCTCGGGCAGGCCGGACGACCGGTATGCCGTGTATCGTGCCGGGGACATGGAGTTCCGGGTCGGGATCGACGATTTTTTTCAGGTGAATTCGGCCATCCTCGACGCATGGCTGCAGGCGGTTGCTGCGGCGCTATACCCGAAGGAAGACGACACCGTCTTAGATCTCTACTCGGGCTGCGGGCTCATAAGCCTTTTTATCGCACGAAAGGTTAAAGAGGTGATAGGGGTCGAGATAGTGAGGAGGGCGGTCTCAGACGCCTTTTATAATGCGGCGGCAAACGGCATCGGGAACGTCACGTTTAAAAGAAGGGACGTATCGCGGGGAATAAAAGAGGGTGTTTATGGCGCAAAGGTGATTGTGGACCCGCCGAGGGCGGGCCTTTCGCGCGTGCTGATCGACGATATCGTCCGGATGGAGCCTTCGCGTTTGGTGTACGTCTCCTGCAACACCGCGACCTTCGCGAGGGACGTCGGCCGTTTCACGGAAAACGGGTACAGGCTTCGGAAGCTCACGATGGTGGATATGTTTCCGCGTACAAAGCACCTCGAGGTGGTCGCCTGCCTTGTGCCGGACCCGGGGGTGGATGGGGTGGATGGGGGTGGAAACTAACGCTTGACCCGCATATCCCTTTTTTGTACATTATGGAGGAAAAAGACCTTTCTGTTTATGAAGTCCGTAATGCCGCTTCATAAACCGTTAGACCGCAGGGGGGTGTAGAGTGAAAAAATACGAGATGCTGTATGTGCTTGATCCGCAGGACGAGGTCTCGAAGGAGACCGTCGGCTGGATCAAGGAGCAATACGAGGGGATAAAGGCCCGTCTGCTCAAGGAAGAGGAGATGGGTAAGCGGAAGCTCGCCTTTGAGATCAAAAGTAAGACCGACGGTTTTTACTACCTTACACAGATAGAAGTCGACGATCCCTCGACTCTTCAGGACTTCGAACACGAGGCGAAACTCAATCAGAACATACTGCGGTACATGAAGCTCAATATAGGCTGATCTCCCGATATTGAAGCCGCCCGAAGGTCGTATGGGGACCGAACGGCTCGATACGTCGCATGCCGGGGGGTGGGAAAAGCCTTGTGGTCTCCTGCGATTCGGAATACAATAGAGAAAAGAAAAAAGGGGTACGTAAGATGAGTTGGGATATCAACCATGTAGTGATGGTGGGAAGGCTGACGAAAGATCCTGAGCTTACCTATACCCAGTCCGGTGCCGCCGTGTGCAGGTTCTCCATCGCAGTGAACAGGACCTCGGGCAGCGGAAGATCTTCGGCTGAAGGAACGGATTCGGACGGCACGAGCTTTTTCAATGTGGTGACGTGGAACAAGACGGCGGAGATATGTAAGGAGTATCTCTCGAAGGGGCGGCAGGTCGGTATCGACGGCAGGCTCCAACAGCGAAGATGGAACGCTGATGACGGGGGGAAAAGAAGCGTCGTCGAGATCGTCGCCAACAACGTGCAGTTTTTCGGACCGGGAAAAGCGTCCTCAGAACGACCCGGGCAGGAGGCGTCTCAGGCGGACGCCGGCGGGGCGGAGGGTTTCGGCGGAGGCCGCATCGCGAAGGAAAAAGAGGGTGGACAGGAGCCGTATCTGTCCGAGCTCGATGACGACGAGATTCCATTTTAATATCAAGGAGCGGGATTCGCATGGCAGAAGAACAGAATAAGGAACCAGAGGAAAAACAGGAGACCGCACCGGCCGCCCCATCGAGACGGCCGTCCGGTGATAACAATAGAAGAAAGGGTCCCGGAGGGCCCCCCCGGTATGGAGGAGGGAGGAAGGTCTACTTCAGGAAGAAGGTGTGCAAGCTCTGTGTGAGAAAGATCAAGAAGGTCGATTATAAGGAAGTCGATCTGTTGAAGCGTTTCGTAACGGACAGGGGAAAGATCCTCCCTCGACGTATCACGGGAACATGCGCAAAGCACCAGCGAATGCTCGCGTCCGCCATTAAAAGGGCGAGGTTTATCGCGCTTCTTCCTTTTGAATCGAACAGGTAGGGGTTGTCGGATTATTCCGCCTGAACCCGAATTACAATACTACGGAATACCAAAACGGCCATGGAAGGAAGGGAACTTTTTATCAGGTTTTCCAAGCTCATTAAGGAAGATTTTCTATCCAGGTTCCGGTCCATCAACCTGCGGGACAGGCTATCCGAAACCGAGATTCAGCTCGAATGGCGCGAGGTGATCGCGTGTATCATCCTTGTTCTCGTGTCCTACATACTGTACCTCTCGGTCGTATTGACCCGTTTCTGTTTCGTGCCCTTGATGATTCTTACTATAAAGCGGGGGTGGAAGGAAGCGCTCGTATACCTCACTGGAGCCTTTCTGCTGCTCATGTATGCCGTTTTTACGAGCGGTATCGGCCTCATGCCGGTCGATAACACCCTGTTTTTGTTTTCCGTAGACAGCTATGCGTTTCAGCAAATCCAGAACGGATTTTTGCTCACCGGCATACGGTTTTTGGATTACTATTTCCTGTTCGGCATGATCGGCGTCTTTACCGGGCATCTAGTCTTAAAGAACTACAAGCTCGACTATGTCGTGTTTCTTTCGCTTTGTGTATATGTAGGGATTTTCGTGTTCGCTGTTATCGCGGCCTCCGCAGTCAGCGGTTTCCCCGGTTTCATCGAGGGCTACGAGCGGTTCGTGATCGAAAAAACGGGCAGGTATGTATCCCTGTACCTCTCCCAGATGGATCAGTACGCTCCGCTCTTCTCCTCGCGGGGGACGGACTTTGCGCGGATGGCGAGCAGGATAGAGGTCCAGGCGGAATACTACGTGCGGGCGCTGGTGTTCGGGGTCGCACCGAGGGGGGGATACCTCGTGCGACAGCTCGTCACCGTGTTCATCGGTGTGATTCTGTCGCGTTTCTATTTCAAGCGAAAGCTCGATCGCGCGGCATTTTCCTTCAGTATCAGCCGATATACGATCAACCCGGACTGGGTATGGGGCCTTATCTCATCCTGGGGGCTCGTCTATATCAACCTCTACCTGAAGAGCGCCGTGCTTGGAATACTGAGCTGGAACATGGCAGCGATTTTCTCCATACTCTTCTTCTTGAAAGGGCTTTCGATTTTAAAGATTATTGCGGACCGTTTGAAGATTCCGAAGCTCATCCAGTACGGGGTGGTGGCCTTCACGTTATTCTACGCGCTGGTGGTCTTTATCGCCGTGATTACCGGAATCGGTGTGGCAAACATATGGCTCAAGATCGACGAGAAGTTATTGAATAATAAAAGCAGGAGAGAGGAATGAACGTTATATTGATAAAGGATGTTGCAGGTCTCGGAGAGGAGGGGGACGTAAAAGATGTCGCCAAAGGGTATGCGAGAAATTTCCTCTTCCCCAAAAGGCTTGCCGTGAAGGAGACGCCCTTTACCCGTAACAGGATGAAGGAGCAGAAGCGCAAGATAGAGCTGCGAAAGGTGAAGAAGCGTGAGGACGCGCAGAAGTTCGCAGACGAGCTTTCCGCCCTTTCCGTCAATATAACGGCGGCTGCACAAGAAAACGACAAGCTCTTCGGCGCGATACACGAGACGGATATACTGAAGGCGCTCGGGGAAATGGGATATGAGGTGGAGAAGAAGAACGTTCTCCTTTCCGAGCCGATAAAGGCGATCGGTGTGTATAAGGTGCCCATCAAGATCTATGACAACATTACGGCCGAGCTCAAAGTATGGGTTGTAAAGGAATGACAAGGCGGGTTCATAAGTAAAGGATCCGGCGGTTTCTTAAACGGCGGGTTCACACAGAAATAATCCGGCTGTTTCATGGTATTCCTTGAAAATCGTACACGAAAGCGGAACAAACAGCAGGTTTTTAGTGTTAGATGAAAGCAGCACATTAAAGGTACGGTCCGTCTGAAAATGGAAGAGGCCATCAATAACCTGCAAACGCCGTCGCTCGCGGACAAGCTTCCTCCCCAGAACCTCGAGGCGGAACGGGCGTGCCTCGGGAGCATGCTGCTGGACCGGGAGGCGATAGAGGTTGCGATCGACTTCCTCAGAGACGGGGATTTCTACTCGTTGCAGCACAAAGTCATCTACAGCGGCATACTCGAGCTGTATAACCGGTCCGCGCCGGTCGATATCGTCACCTTGAACGACTACCTGAAAGATACGGACCAGCTAGAAAAGGCGGGAGGAGTGGTCTACGTCTCCTCGCTGCTCGACGAGGCGCCGACCTCGGCGAACATCGAGTACTATGCAAAGATCAT
>JAFGTF010000112.1 GCA_016934265.1 Spirochaetota bacterium | reverse complement strand
GGGGACAGGCCGGAGTGGGCGACACCGGACATCAGGGTGGATGCGGTGACATCCGCGTCCGCGCCGGACCGCGTGAACCGCCGCGCCGATGAGCTGGTGAAGCTTGTGAAGGAAAGATTCACTACACGGTAATCCACCGGATAACCCGGGCACTGTCCCCGGTTACAAAGTATACTGTCCCGAATTCGTGAAATCTCTTCTTTACCACGCTGAACCCCCGCTCTTTCAAATAAATAATCACATTATTTTTTGACATTGAGTATCAGTTGCATTACAATTTTTATATCAGGTAATCCCATATATGGATGGAAGGAACGTTCGTATTATTTGAGCGGACAATCACTGCGGGGCTGCCGCCTTGCCGTCGCCGATATGAGCGAATGGCTATGGTGTCAAATTTTTTACCTTTAAATTCTACTCATTAGTCTTTGCAGTTCGCGAAGCGAACTGCAAAGACTAATGGGGTATTATTACCTTTTTAAGAATTTCATCCGCATTTAGATGCGGAAGACTATTTTTTAAAACGGGCCGTTCCCCATCTGAAGAAGTGAGTACAACGAGCCTCTTTTCTCGGTTTATGTGCCATAACGGGAAAGAAGAAATGGTATGATTACAAAAATTACTCTCAATAGCGTCGCATGCTTTAAATCTGCTGCTATACTGGAAACAGATAAGAAAGTAAATCTCATTTATGGCTTAAACGGCACTGGTAAAAGCACTCTATCTGACTATCTCTACAATCGATCAAATCCAACATATTCTGGTTGCACTGCTGAATCTGGTCCCGATGAACAAATTTTAGTTTATAACCAGAGTTTTATTCGTGACTACTTTTATGAACCAGAAGATTTACCTGGTATTTTCACGCTTTCAAAGGAAAATAGGGAAGCAGAAGAAAACGTAAGAGGTGCAGAGAAAAATATCAAAAAGTATGAGGAAGAGCTTACAAATAAAAATGCGGCGATCGACGAGAAGGAGGAAGATTTCGCGAAGAAAAAACAAAATACAGAGAATCGCATTTGGGAAATTAAAAACAGCTACGCAGGCGGCGATCGAGTTCTAGAGTATTGTCTTGCGGGATTGATGGGCAGAAAGGAGTCACTTTTTAACCATTTGCTTTCTATCGAAAAACCATCGAAACAACCAGAGAGATCCACTGATATGCTAAAAAATGAAGTGGAAGCAATACGAGGAAGCGACGAAATAAAAGTCAGCCTTTTACCGGAAATAGAATTTTCGGCTCAAGAGATTGAATCAAGCTCGCTTTTCGGATCGGCTATAGTTGGAAATAAAAGTAGTTCATTCGCCGATCTTATCACAAAACTCGAGAACTCAGACTGGGTGAAGAAAGGGTTAGAGTACCTCCCAGATGAAATTGAAGGTGAGTCCGAACCTTGTCCTTTTTGTCAAGGAAAAACGATCACCAAAGCTGTCATACAGCGCCTTCAAGACTATTTTGACGAGAGCTATGAGAATAATATAAGTAAGATCCAAACCCTCTTAATTTCTTATGAATCTGCAATTCAGTCATTAGTGAAAAAAGACATTTATAAATCTAATCCTTTTGTGCTAGAAAAGAATGACGAATTCGAGAATCTCTATTATGTAGTAACTTCTTGCCTGAATGACAATAAAACTCTCATAGAAGCTAAACTATCGAACCCTAGTCAGGAGATTTCCCTATCCTCATCAATCAAAGCGATAAATGAACTTAATCTATTTATACAGCGAATTAACGAATCGATAAATGCTCATAACAGAAGAATCGAAAATAAGGAAGCTGCTCTTTCAGAGATCAAGGAAACCTTTTGGAAAATAATGAGGTGGAATTATGATCAGACGATATCGAGCTACAATCAAGATTTGAATTGCGCAAAATCTGACTTGGCAGACATTCAAAAGGATATCGATGATATTGAATCGAATATATCAACTCAAAAAAAAATCATACAAGAACAGCAGAAAAGAACAGTCAACATCGAAGAGGCTATTTCAAACATTAATAATGGGCTCTTTGAATTAGGAATTGACGGATTCTGTATTGAGAAGCATTCCGATGTACGATATAGGATTGTCCGAACTGAAGAATGTGAAAACACATTTCAAACCCTCAGTGAGGGTGAAAAAATGATAATCAGTTTCTTATATTTCAGAGAGCTTTGCAAAGGCCGAAAAAAAGCATCAGAATCAGCTCACAAGAAAATCGTAGTTATTGATGATCCAGTCTCAAGTCTGTCGCATGTCTACACTTTTAGTGTTGGTCAGATGATTAAGAATAATTTCTTTAGTTCGCTAGACTTTGAACAGGTTTTTGTTCTTACACACAGCCTTTACTTCTTTTACGAATTGACTGATATAAAACATGAAAGGAGGAAAGATACACAAAAGCTTTTCAGAATGACAAAGAACAGCAGCGGTAGTCAAATAAACGAAATGAGATATGAAGAAATACAAAATGACTATCAATCTTACTGGTTCATCGTAAAGGACCAGAATCAGCCCGTTGCATTAATCGCAAATTGCATGCGCAATATTATCGAGTACTTCTTTAACTTCATTGAGAAAAGAGACCTTAGCGCCGTCTTTAGTAAGCCAGCGCTTCAGGAAACAAAATACCAAGCGTTTTACAGATATATTAATCGAGAATCCCACTCGCTTGGTCAGAATATCTTTGATTTCAAGGAATTCAATTACTCTTTTTTTAGAGATGCTTTTCATTTGGTGTTTAAAGAAAGCGGTTATCCTGAACACTACGATGCAATGATGAAATGAGATAGCACATACTATGGTGCTACACAGAGACGCCTTCTCGTTCGTTTCGCTTACTGCGATGGTGCTCGTGAGTTTTGCCGTTACGCCTTTTAAATCGAGGAGAGAGTTGAGTCTTAGTAAGAAAAAAGTTAGAAAGTTAACTGGTTTTAATTTCTTTGATATTGGTTCAGATCCAGAAAATTGGGTTGCTCGGGCTAGAGAATTCAGGGATGTGGCTGAACTCATTGCTAAAAGCGCCGAATATTCACCCCCAATTCCCTATTATTATAATGCTGGATTGTCATTGGAGTTGCTACTAAAGGCTATAGCAATTGCTCAAGAAAAGGAATTCGAAACTAATCACCGGCTAAACGATCTGTGCAAGATAGTTGGTATGGAGTTAAGTAAAGACCAGGAAGCTACAATCGAGCTTCTGTCTGAGATCATAGTTTGGAGCGGTAGATATCCTATTCCCAAGAAGGAGGGTCGTTGGGATAACTACTATGACGTTATACTTGAAAAGCATATTGTCAGAGAGCAAGATGTTAATGCGAGTCGTGCAATTGCTAATAGAGCAAGATTTCCGACATTACAGAACTATCTGGCTTTTTGGGAGAAATGTGAGAGTTTATTTGAATCTAGCAAACATAGTAAAGCATAACATTTCGTTCTCCTAATGGAAATTGTACAACATGACTGAAGATGAAATATTCTCACCGAATAGGGCTATTGATGCAGCAATTAAAGCAATGCTCACCGCATTCGATGAATCATCACAGCGTAGGACGAAGAAGGCGATCCGTGATGCTAGAAACGCTGCTTTAAAATACCAAGATGAAAATACTGATGCTGGCGCTCGCCATAAGTTCCGCGAGTTTATCCCAGCCTATGTGCTGAACCTGAATGGCTACTCCCTGAAGTATGAGGTCCAAATTGATGGTAAAAAACCTGATTGGCTAGACAATGAATCTCACCTGATGATGGAAACACTCACTTGTGAAAGGGGTGGTACATCTCCGTTTCCATCTCGCGTCTATTCGGGAGCAGTAGAAAAATGCTCTAAATACTCAGCAATCGCAGATGATCATTCCCTGTCAATTGCAGTCGCTGTTTACCTTGACTTTCTATCGAGCGTCGACTTTGAGGATTGCTATAAGAGTCGCACCTCGTTTGGTCCTCTCTTTGCCCAATACAATCGATTGGTGGGCATATTGTTTTTCACAGAACAAAGCATTGGTTTACTAATTGGTGGTCAGCCTTATGGGTTCTGGTGCCTGACAGCAGAAGATAGATTGGTAGATCACCCCAATTGGCCATTCAGCACTGTTAATGTCGGAAAAGAATGAAAACGGCGAAAAAGCATATGCAGTCGGCTATGCACCACGCCGAGCGTAGTCTACGGTTTTCACATAGCTCATTGACTGCGTGTAGCTGGCAGCTGATTGGCGCAGTTGGTCACTCTAAAGGTAACGTTAATCGTCATCGATCAAGCTGCTGTATCGATACGGCTGTGAGGAATGACACTCGTATGACAGGAAAAACTCCACGCAGCAAGGCCTCTCGCCCCCTAAAAGAATTCAAGAACCTGACCGGTGTCGGTGTGCCGCTTCTGGGTGTGGGTCTTCTGCTCGAGGTAATCGCTATTATCGTTCGCCGGTGGGTATCCTTACCTAGTTCCCTACCCATCGGCATCCGGATCATACTCACGGTCCCGTGCATCGTAGCAACCGTTTCGGGGCTGGTCTGGTTCAACCGTGCCCTCGATCTCGTCGGTATCAATTTCATGGGCGGAGAAAAGAAACTGGTCACACACGAGCCGTTCGCCTACACAAGGCACCCTCTCTATTCAACGCTGCTGATAGGGTTACCTCCCCTCTTCATTATCTGGTGCGCGGACCTTCTGTTCGTGATCCCCTGGGTGCTAATCTTCATCATTTCTCATTACGTAGTCCGGCTGGAGGAGCGAGACCTCATCGACGCATTCGGCGATGAGTACAGGAACTACAAAAAGTACGTTCCGTCCCTCATCCCCTACAAAGGGGCCGGGGCCGACGCTTCCAGGAGCAAAGAAAGTCAGTATAACAGGATTTAATCTTTCCTTATGAAAAACCATAAAGCCATCGGGCTACAGGAACACCTCGAACCGTGCGTCCAAAAAGAGTCCGCCGGTCCCCCCGGGGGAAAGGGGAAAGGCCCACCCAACCTGCAGCGTGAACGGATAGTCGTAACAGACGATGAAGTCGAGGTCGAGCTGCGGCCCTATCGAGGTGCGGATGTGGGAGCCGGGATCGTCGATGAGCTCCTGGAACATCGCTGCCGGATAGCCCGTGCTATGCTGTGAGAAGGCGATTCCGTTGTCCATGAAGAACGACGCGACCGCCCTCTCGAAGAAGAGCGGGAAGGCGCCGGGCCCCCTGTCCACCTCCAGGAGCGTGAACCCGAGCGACGTTTTCAGGTCCATCGCGAACCGGACCGGCACGACGTCCGTGTATCCAAGGGTGTACACGCCGTCCAGCGGCGCGAATACGTATTCTGAGTACGGCCCCGCTATCACTCGCTCCGTTTCTCCCGGGGACCACTTAGAGGCAACCCTCATGGTGAGAAGAAAGGGATCGAAGATCCTGGCGTACCAGCTGAATCGGTCGGAAAGAAAAACGAAACCGTCGTCCGTGAGGTTTAAGAACAGGTCCTGGGCGAACACGATTCCATCTTCCGGCCCTATCCAGTGGCCGGGCGACCTGGCGCTGCTGTATAAAAACGAAAGGTCTATGCCCGCGTACGGGGTTTCGAGCACCACGCCGAGGTCCGCTTTTATTAAGAAGTCTCTTTTCAGAAGAGGGTAGCTTAACCCGCCGTACAGCGCGCCCCGCGGCGAAAAGACGTCCGATTCCGCCTCCTGTGACGCGAAGACCGAAAGAAAGTAGTTGAACGGGTACGAGCGGAGGGTGTAGTCGAAAAACCCCTTTACGCGGGCGTCAAAAATGTCATAGAGGATCCCGGTTTTATACGAATGCCGGCCTATGAGGTCCTCGGCTGACGTGAAGAATCCGACTCCCATGTCGATCCTCTCGTCGAAGTAGAAAGGCGCCCAGTATCCGGGGACGAGGTGCCGCCCGGGGTCGTACCGTACGGCCGGCCCGTTGAACGTGTCGCCGCCCGAAGCCGAACCTTCCGTACCTATGGCATGCTGTTCCGAGACGGGGGTGAATACCGCCTCCTCGGCCGGCATCTCGCGCGACGTTTCTATTTCAGACAGGTCGAGCCGGGATACGCAAAACCCTTCCGACGTGTATTCCTTGACAAGGATCGTGCCGCCGATCCCTCCGGCCGGGTCGAACACGCCGTGTGAGACGTCCGTCACCCTACAAACGGTCTGCTTCGAAAGGTCCGCCCGGTACACGTTGTACACGCCGTCACCGATCCCCGTATAGAGGAGCTCGGAATCGTTCAGCCAGTGGGGGGAGTACGCCTGCAGTCCCTCTTCAGTGACCCTCTTAAAAACGACGCCGCCCTTTGTGAGGTCCTCCGTGCTGCAGGTGTATATCGAGCGGCCGCCGGACGTGTCCTTGCAGGAGAAGGCCACGAGCCTCCCGTCCGGCGACACGGCAGGCTGCTCTACCAGGGGAAACGGCATACCGGCGCCGGTCTGCTTATTCCCGCCGTCCTTGTCGACGAGACCGATCGCGGTGCCGGTGAATTCTGAGAGAATGAGGAGAAACCCGCCGTCCGGCATGAGCGAGAACCCCTGAACATGCCCGGAGTCCGTGATCCTTCGCTCCCTGCCGGTATCGAGGTCGAGCGCGTAGAGGTTGTTTCTGTAGCACACGTTTTTTTCTATGTCACCACGTATGTAATATAGCGTGTGTCCGTCCGATGAAAATGCGAGGTCCTCCGCATAGAGCCCGCGCCTGACGCATCGCTCCGATCCCGCGGTGAAATCGTAGAGGTAGAGGCCGCCGAGGCTGTCTGTCGGCATGATCGAGTAGGCGGCGATATCTTTCGTATCATTCACCGCGAGGGAATACACGCGGCCCGCCTTGCCGCTCACCCGCACCGGCGCAGTGGCGTCGCCGCCCCACCGCGCGGCCTCTTCTTTCTCGTATACAACCCACTCCCGCCATGCTTCCGTAAGCGGTTTGCCGTATACCGTTTTGAATGCGAGGTCTCCCCTGCAGAGAATCCTCGTGGAGGTGTCGGCGTTGTACAAAAACAGTTTCTCCTCGCCGTAGCGGCGTGTGAGGTAGTCGACGAACGAGACGCCGTAGAGATACGGACCGGTGCCCGCGGGCCAGACCCCGCTGTCAGAACAGACCCTGTCCAGCATCGGGGGATTTTGTCCCCCAGCCGCGGTCCGGACATACATGTCGGTATAGGCATAATTGCCGCGGCCGTAACCCTGTCCGAGTACCGTCTCCGCATAGGTGGCGAATCCCTCCCTGTAGAAACGCGGTGTGTTCGCGTTCGGATACCACAACCTTCCGAACAGACCGTTGACGAGCCGCGGGAACCCTTCCGCCGAATCGAAGTGGATGACGTGCGCCAGCTCGTGGATGAGAAGCGTCTCATACCAGTCGGCGGATGCGTCGCTGCCGTCGAGCAGGTCCTGATATGGAAGTACCGCGTAGATCGTGATGTATAGTCCCCGGGAGCCCGTCTTTACGAAACCGTTCGCAAGGTCGCTATTGTCGGTGAGAACTATATCGATAGGACTCTTCGATTCGTACGCCGCCCATTCACTCATCCTGCCGTATACGTCTTCCGCCTTGCGCGCAATGAGCCCCGCAAGCTCGTCCATTCCGGCGGGGAAGACGACGTTGAAGTGTTCGCTCTTCTTCTCGTACCATGATACGGAAACGTCGACACCGCCTGTAACGGATACACCGGCGAAGAGGCCGGCGTCCGGTAACAGGAACAGGGTGCATATGATGATCGATCGCACTAGTTTCATTATTCGCACCGGAAAAGGAATATTCTATGCTATTATATTGTACGGCTATTATGTCTAAACGCAAAAAAATAAAAAAGAGCTTGACAAATAAATTCCTTTATGGGTAGTATTAATACTACTAATGCGATTTGTACAGGAGGGTTTCAATGAGTGTGAATGCGAAGGGGAAGAAGACTCTCGCCAAGGTGGGTCTCGAGCTGATGAAGGTAAACTTCATAATGAACGCCTTTTTTAAATGGGGCGAGAAGCAGATCTTAAAGTCACTCGTTACCAAGAACCCCAGAAACCGTCCGATCGGTGCGCAGGAGGAAAAATATATCGCTGTTCGCAACCTGATGAAGGCGTTCGAGAGGAAGTTCAAGGAAGGCTCGCTGTCTCAGTCCGTCAGGGATTGGGTCTTCAATACGCTCATCGGCGATGTCATCCTCAATTACGCCGAGCGATACCCTGAAATCCAGGAGAGGAGGCGGCGCGAGGAGGCGCTTCCGACATTCATGACCATCTCCCCGACGCAGAAGTGCAATCTCGCATGTACCGGCTGCTACGCCGCGTCTTCGAACCGCACCCCGGTGACGCTCGAATGGGACGTCGTTGACAGGATGATGGAGCAGAAGAGAAGGCTCTGGGGCTCGCATTTCACCGTGATCTCAGGCGGGGAGCCTATGATGTATGAATCGGGCGGGAAGACCATTATCGACCTCTTCGAGAAATACAACGACAACTTCTTCCTCATGTATACGAACGGTACGCTCATCGATAAGGACGTAGCGAAGAAGTTCTCCGAGCTCGGCAATGTCGCACCAGCGATCTCCGTCGAGGGTTTCGAGGAGGCCACGGACAACCGCCGCGGAAAGGGTACGTACAAGAAGATAATCTCCGCAATGGAGGCGCTGAAGGAGGAGGGGGTCCTGTTCGGCGCGTCTCTCACCGCGACGAGAAGCAACGTGGAGGAGATCACGAGCGACGAGTTCTTCGACCTGTTCTTCGATAAGCTCGGCATCGCCTTCACCTGGATGTTCCAGTACATGCCGATCGGAAGGGGGCCGTCCTTCGACATGATGATAACAACGGAGCAGCGGCGCGAGCTCTGGTTCCGCGAGCAGCACCTCATGAAAGACCGCGGCGTTTTCTTCATCGATTTCTGGAACGGCGGTCCGATCTCGGACGGCTGTATCTGCGCCGGTCGCAAGGGAGGATATCTGTACGTCGACTGGTACGGAAACGTCATGCCGTGCGTGTTCGTCCCCTACTCGGTCGGGAACATAAAGACCGACTTCTTCGACAAGGGAAAGGACCTCGACGACGTGCTGAAGACCCCCTTCTTCACGAACCTTCGCAAGTGGCAGGAGGGATACAGCTACAAGCAGCCCTCGGAGAAGGCGGGAAACGAGATAGTTCCCTGTCCGATACGGGACCACCACGACGAGTTCCACAAGATCGCAGAAGAGGCGGGCGCAATCCCGGTGGGGAAAACGACCGAGATCGCGTTTGGGGACACGGAGTTCATCAATGACCTGACGGATATCGGCAAGAAGGCCCATGAGGCGACCAAGGACCTCTGGGCTCAGGTGTACCAGAAACTGTAATTCAGGGAACCCCTGGTTATATAACAGGCGGCGTGTACGACGGGAAAAACTTCCGCCGTATACGCCGTTTTTTTTAGCAATTATCGCGACCCGGTTTGCTTTCTCATTCGGAGCAGGTACTGTATGACGATGACGAGCGAGAGGATCTTTACAACGGGGTACACGATGACCGCGAGGAGGGTTATTTCGCCTGCCGTGCCGTGCATGAGTACCGGATCGAGCTCAGGGAGATAGTAGGTGACGATCGCCACCGGAAAAAGCAGAAAGCAGATCGATACCAGCCATATATTCGTTTTGAACCGTTTCAGGCAGAGCGTCAGGACTCCGGTCACGAAGAGGGCTAACGAAAAAAAAAGGTCTATGTAGTGCATCTTTCAGAGGACCTTGCGCGAGGAACGTCCGCTTCTGTAACAACCGAGAGGGGAGGTCGCATCAGCTCTCGAAATCGACCTTCGGTACCTCCCGCGACCGTTCCTCGATCTGGAAATACTCCTTCTGTACGAAACCCATGGCGCGGGCGATGATCGCTGTGGGGAACCGCCGTATCTTCGTGTTGAAGGTACGTACACTGTCGTTGTACCGTTTCCGCGCTACCGCGATACGGTTCTCCGTGCCCGCCAGCTCGTCCTGGAGCCTGATGAAGTTGACGTTCGATTTCAGCTCCGGATACCGTTCGACAACGACGAGCAGCCTGCCGAGTGCCGATTGAAGATCATTGTAACCCGCCGCTTTCTCTCCTACGGTACCCGCCCCTGCAAGCTTGGCGCGGGCTTCCGCGATCTGCGTGAATACCTCCCGTTCCTGGGTCGCGTATCCTTTGACGGTATTTACGAGGTTCGGAATGAGATCGGCCCTGCGCTGGAGCTGGTTGTCGATCTCGGCCCATGAAGCGTTGATCGATTCTTCGAGTGTAACGAGGGTGTTCCTCGTGCCTACGTACCATCCGCCGATGATTATTCCCAACAGTATAACTATTCCTATGACGACAAACAGACCGACGAGACCTTTCTTTGCCATGATTCACTCCATCTTTGATACCCGTACGGGCATGTTACTATATATATAAGAAGATAACGGTTTTTTCGAACGGAATCAAAAGGTAATGGCCGTAACGGTCAAAAACCGCGGCTTGCGCCGCCCCCGCCGAAACCCCCTCCGCTAAAACCCCCGAACCCGCCTCCGCCGAAGCTGCTTCCGCCGGAGCCGAATCCTCCTCCGAAGAATCCTCTCGACGTCATGCCGCCGAGGAACAACAGCGGGAAGATGAAACGCCCTCCGCCTAAGAGCATGGCGATAACGATAAACACGATGAACCCCAACCCCGGCACGCCCGTTCTCGTATACTGCCTGCTCTCGCTCAGGTCGTGAGCCCCGAGGTCGACGTCGTATTCCTTTGCGATTATACCGGCGACGGCCTGGACTCCCTTCAGGAGCCCGCCGCCGTAATCGCCGGACCTGAGCGGGGGAAGCACGGAGTCGTCTATGATCTGGCCCGCGAGCCCGTCGGGTATCGCCCCCTCCAGCCCGTAGCCGATGTCGAGCCGTATTTTTCTCTCCTTCATCGCGAGTAAAAGAAGTATGCCGTTGTCTTTCCCCTCCTTGCCGATGCCCCACTCGGAGGCGAGCGCGACACCGTACTCCTCTATGGACCCGTACGGCTCTATGGACTGTACCGTTACTACCGCGATCTCGGCGCCCGTGGCATGCTCGACCGCCTGTATGATCCCGTCCATCTCCCCTTTCGACGCGCCGTCTATCACCCCGGCGAAATCGTTCACATACCCCTCGGGCTTCGGAAACTCCGCCGCAATGAGAGGGAAGGTCAGAAGCAAAGGCAGCAGGGCGAGAATAGGTACCGTTTTTCTCATCGATATGATCTCCTCGGTGGGGGCTACAGGGTAATGGTATCGACGACCCTGATGAGCTTCAAAAGCGACTCGAGTACACGGCTCGAAACGGATGACGGGTCGAGTTTTTTTCCGCCGCGCAGGCTGTTCAGCTCGGAAAACGGCGTCGTATCGACGCCGAAAGCATCTCGTATCCCAGCCAAAACTTCTGTGCCGGACGGGACGCCGGCTTTTCCCTTCAGGCGCAGCATCGCACGGAACACGGCGTTTACGGAACCCGCCCACAGATTAAGATAGCGGCGAAGCACCCTGTTTTTGCCGCGCGAGGCGATGACGAGCTGGCGAAGGGAGGCAAGCTCGCCCCTCAGTCTGTCCTCCACCTGGTGCCTGAGATTCTTCCTTGAGAGAGAGCGCGCCTCGGTTTCGTCCGTGCCGAAAACAACCCGTTTGTTGTCCTTGATATCGAAATACTCCATAGGAAAAACGTCGGCGGAGTTTTCGAACTCTTTACTTGTGAGGACTAAAGGAGTGATCCGGCGGCGTTTCATGAACCTGCCCGCAGCCCTGCCGAAATCAAGAAGCTGCCCGGGATCCGATTCCTCCAGGATTATGAGAACGTTGATGTCGGAAACTCCTTTGACGAAGCTTCCGCTCACATAACTGCCGTAGAGAATCACGGAGCGCAGGTTTTCTTTGAAGCAGTCTTTCAGGATTTTCAGGAAGGGTTTTATTACGGCATCGCCCCCCTGTACCGCCGCGTCATGATTTTCCATATCGCCGACCCCTTGTTCATTGTATGCCGGCCCCGGTACGATCCTTTCGATGCGCGACCGGCCGGGTACGATAAGAACGCCCGTAAAGCGGTGACGGCCGCGGAGTATGAGACCGGGGAACGGTCTTGCTACTGTAATGTACTACAGGGAACATTCGATAGCAAGGGGTTAATGAGGCGCCTGTCTTTCGTCTCAGTCGTTCTGTTTGAGCCGTTTGCTCAGCGCCTGCTGGGATATCCCGAGAAGCCTCGCCGCCTTTGTCTGGTTGTTGTTTGACCTCTTCATCGCCTCTTCGACGAGAAACGCCGACATCTCCTTCAGTGTCGGAAGCCTTTCCGGAAACGTGAACTATAGGACGTCCACTCCCGTTTTTTGCCCGGCCGTCACGGCGGGAATGTGCCGATCTCCGGCGAAGCTCTCAGGCGATATCGAACCGTCGGTCGACCTGCTCACCGCATCGAATATCATCGATTGGAGCTCTCTCACGTTGCCGGGAAAGTCGTAGGAAAAGAAAAGCGCGTACAGATTGGAAGAGGCGGGCTTTCTGGGCTTGCCCAGAGAATCCTGAGCCTCTTCCAAGAAAAAGTCGACGAGAGGAGGAATATCGTTTCTACGATCTCGTAAGGGCGGAATATCCACGTGGTGTATGCGCAGTCTGTAATAGAGGTCTTTTCTGAACTCGCCTTCTTGCTGCAGGGCGTTCAGGTCCCTGTTGGTGGCGACGACGATCCTGGCATCGGAGCGCCGTAACCTGTCGCTTCCGAGCGTATAGTACTCCTTTTCCTGAAGAAGCCGTAAAAGCTTGGTCTGCGCGTCGTTGGGCAGATCCCCTATCTCGTCGAGAAATAGGGTGCCGTCCGACGCCTGTTCTATGAGGCCCTTTCTTGTGGAATCCGCGCCGGTGAAGGCGCCCCGTTCGTGACCGAACAGGGTGTCGGAGAACATGTTGTCGTCGAGTCCCGCGACGTTCACCGCGATAAACTGACCGGAAAGACCGCTGAGCGTATGAATCGAGCGGGCGATGAGCTCCTTTCCGACACCGCTCTCGCCGGTAACGAGCACCGGCTGCCGGCTCGATGCGACCGCCTCTATGTACCGGAAGATCGCATGCATTCTCTCGTTGCGGGTCACGATCCCGCTGAATGCCTCCGGATGCTCGATCTTCGGAGCCAGTACCCGGCGCTTCAAACGATCGTTCTCCCTTATGAGCGCCCGAAGCTCCATGGTGCGCTCGACCCCGGAGATGAGGCGTTTCTGCTCGAGCGGCTTTACCATGTAATCAAAAGCTCCCGCCTGCATGCACTTCACCGCAGTCTGTACGTCGTTGATGCCGGTGACTATGATGACGGGGATGTAAGGGTAGTTTTTACTCAGGAAATCGAGCACCTCTTCGCCCGGAAGGTAGGGGAGCGTCAGATCGAGGAGCACAAGCTCTATGTCGCCGGATTTTACGATATCGGCGACCTTTCTCGAATCCGGGCACGTAATGACGTTGTTTATTCCGTTCAGGGCGAGCATGCTGGATATGTAGCTCAGCACTATCTCCTCGTCGTCCACAACGAGAACCGGGTACTGCGGGTAGCGCTGTTTTGTCGTCTGCATACGTCAAATATACCATTGCCCCGTAAAAACCACAACTTTTTTTGTAGAATATACGGTAATTTTGTAACGTTGTAACTCACTGTTATTCAATGAATTATCAAGATGATATGAACTATGACAACTTATTTTGTAAATCGGGTAATCGGAATTAGGGAGAAGCGAGATCGTAAGTCTCATAATAAAAGGAATTATGAATTATTACTAATCTGGCACGCCTCTTGCTCTACTATCCCCGTATGACGTTTGCAACAAAAGAAACAAACTGGAGGAGGAAACAGATGAGACACAGACTCATCCTTATTGCGGTACCGCTGCTCGTACTTGCCACACTCGTGTTTTTTTCGGGGTGTATCGGTAATCCGACGGCGGTCGATTTGTATTATGCTTCGAACGTGAAGGACCTTCAGATCGAGATCGGGGACAAAGAGGCGACGCTTTCATGGGAGGAGCCCTTGGACCCGAACTTCGACCATGTTGAGATATGGTACGGGACGGGAGGAATCGCGGATACCCTGTACGATGGGTCGCTCGATCCCTCAGGTACGGTGGTGACGGGGCTTTCAAACGATGTAGCCTACACTTTTTTAGTGAAAGCGGTGGACAAGAACGGGAAGGTGTCCGAAGGGACGGTATCGATCGCGATGCCGCAAGACCTTCCGCCCGCGGAGGTGACGGGTCTCGAGGCGACGGCCGAGAACGGTCAGGTATACCTGCAGTGGAATGATCCGGCCGCTTCCGACCTGTCTCACATTGCGATTATGTATGGAGAGACCGAGGTCGCGGTGGAGCCCGGGATACAGGAGGCGACCATCACCGGTCTCGTCAACGGAACGACGTACACCATCACGGTGAGCGCGATAGACGACGCCGGGCACGGGTCCGAGCTTCTGTCCATCGAAGTGACGCCGGTTGATACGGAGGGACCCGCTGAAGTGTCGAACATACAGACGACTGAAGGGGACGGCGAGGCGACGGTTTCGTGGACCAATCCTTCGGACGAGGACTTCGACCACTGTGTGGTGACCTACACGCCCGGTGGGGAGACGCCCGTGGAAGTTGCCGGTTTTCTGTCGTCGATGATCATATCGGGACTCGATAACGGGTCTGAGTACACCGTCACCGTGAAAGCGGTGGACGTGTCGGACAACGAGTCCGGCGGGGTGAACGTGCTGGTATCTCTTCCCGAGCCGATCGAGACCGCGGACGACACAGGCAGCGTGTACGCGGGCAAATCGGTGCTGATATCCGCGGCCAACCTGCTTTCGAACGACACGAACAACCTGAACGACGAGCCGCTTCAGGTCGTGTCGGTGAGCGGCGCGGTGAACGGGACCGTGTCGCTGAACGGTGTATCGATCACCTTCACGTCGAACGGCAGCGCAGGCGTTGACGCCGGCTTTACGTATACGGCGCAGATACAGGGTACGACCACTCAGGCGGACGGCTACGTGAATCTGACGGTACAGCAGGCGCCTTCCGTAATAGCGAACGCGGACACATGCTCCGTGCAGCAGGGCGGCGAGGTGTACATTTTGGTGTCCGACCTGCTGTCGAACGACGAGGGGAGCTCGCTCTCCTTCGTGAGCTACGGCAGTCCTGTGGGCGGCACGGTGAGTAAGAGCGGGGGGACGATCACTTTCACCTCCACCGGCCTTGCGTACCAGCCTGCGCAGTTCGAGTACACGATACAGGACGGGCTTTCCACCCAGGCCAACGGGGTGGTGTATGTGGAGGTGACGCCGTTGTCGTCGATCGAGGCGTACATCTACCACGAATCCGATGCATTACAGGCGAAGCTTGACGGCTACGTGCCGCCGAGCGTGTCGGATATATTCAACTCCTGGGGACGGTTCGACGGCAACAACTTCTACGAGAACAAGGACGACCCGTCGATCAGTGCGAACGCAGCGGCATGGCAGTTCCTTACCGACCCGGACAGGGTGTCGATGCCTCTCAATGTGTATCCCTACAACGGGTTCGTGAGCCCGGAACAGCTCGAAAACTACACTCTCGAGGCGACACTTACCTCTACGAACGGCGACGACGACACCATCGGGCTCGTGATCGCATTCGTGAGGATAGACGGCACCAACTACACGCTCACCGCGCTGCGAAACCAGGCCGGAAACTCCCCGACTGTGGGCTGGGGCGTGTGCTACGGCGAGGGAAGCGACTATTACACCTGGACTCTGGACAGCAAGACGGTCGGCGCGACCTCTCATTCGTGGTACGGAAAGCAGACGCGTGTGAAGGTGCAGCGCACAGGCGACATCATCAAGGCCTACTGTACCCCGTGGGACGAAGTCGACTCCTATGACGCGACCTCGGAGATCGTCATAGACCTTGCTTCCGATGCCAGGCTCGAGAAGTTTAGGGGTGCGCAGTCGTACGGGTACACCACCTACAGCCAGCCGGACTCGACATACCTCGATGTGCAGCTCGGCGGCGCGCTCGACGTGTCGAAGGTATACGACGCGGCCTCGGGTGAGGTATGGGAGTACATTCAGGGGTCCGGGTGGACCAAGCTCGAGACGACCGTTCAGGAGGAGCTCGGGTACGTGAGGATGGTGACCAACCCGGAAACAGGCGATACGTATCTCATCAAGGAGAACGAAATCGTACTCCAGTAACCTTCCTTTTGGGTGAACGGTACTTGCGATACGGCCCCCTGCCCGTCTCGGGCAGGGGGCTTTTTTTGGCCGGTGTATCGAAGTCGTATCTTTCAATGTAAATGCACTGTTGATACCAAACCGTATCGTACTCACACCGATTTCTCACCGGTCTCTTTTACCGGCTTTCCGCTTCCTGTTGTGGGAACTCCGCCTTTTTTTTACCGTCAATCCTACAGGGCGATCCCTTCTCTCTATTTCAATAATTACATCGCGCCGGTACGATGATTCGAAAACGATGCGGAAGAGGACGACACTACCGTATTGAACCATCGGCCGATGGAACAATCGGCCGATACGGATATGAAAAGAGAGCTTCGGCCGCTTTGCAGGGCAGGACTTTCGGGATGATTTCCCCCTCCGTAATCACCATGCATTCCGGTCGATTCGAAAAACGGTCCCGGCATCCGGTCTTAGGCAGCAATATACGGGTTGAACAAGCGTGAAGGGTGTTGTACAATAACGGTGGAAGTTATAATATGTATTCCGGGGGTTATTAGCATGGGATACAGGAGACCGGATCTTGCCGGATCGTGGTATCCGGGGAGCGAAGGGGAAATAAGAAAAACAGTGGAGGGGTATATCAAAAAGACCAAGGCGCCCGAACAGGCCTACAGGGGGATCGGTGGGATTGTTCCCCACGCAGGATGGTATTTTTCCGGGCAAACCGCCTTCTCCGTTTACTACAGCATATCGAAGAAGCCCGCACCGAGCCTCATATGGCTGTTCGGCATGCATCTCCCGCCGCACGGCTCGAACTATATTTTCATCGACGAGGGGTACGAGACGCCTTTGGGGAGGATTCCCGTGCACAAAGAGGCTGCGAGAATGATGTACGAATCCTTTAATTTCGTGGGAGAGACCCAAACGGCCTACTCCCAGGACAATACCATGGAGGTGCAGCTTCCCTTCGTAAAGTACCTCTTTCCCGAGGCTGCGGTCGTCACCGTGGGGGCGAGCCCCGCGCCGAGCGCCGTT
>JAFGTF010000111.1 GCA_016934265.1 Spirochaetota bacterium | reverse complement strand
GTCGGTCTTGATGGATTTCGCCAGGTCGACGAGCACTTTTTTTTCATCATTGATGAGATATGCGTTGTATGACACGCCTTCCCTCGTTATCGGCCATAGCCCTTCGAACAGGTCCGTGGTACGGTCGTTGACCCCGATCCAGTATATGTTTTTTTTGATCTCGACAACAGACATTTCATCTCTCCTTCGATATAGTCGCGTCCGGGGGCATCTGCCTGCCACGTATTATATGGAATCAGGAATGTTCAGCTCCCTCCTGCTGCTGGCAATGGTCTTTAACGATTCTCGTCGCCAGTTTTAATCTGATACTGAATGCGAGTAACGGAATCTTTCGTGTACAGTCCTTCATCCCACTCAGTGAATTCCGCCTTCGGCTCAAGATAATGCTATGCGTGCGACAGCTGTCAGATTTTATTTCCCCAATCCCTAATCCCCAATCCCTGTTTTATTCCCCCAGCCCCTAACCCCCAATCCCTTTATCTCACCTGCACCTTTTTGCTCGATTCCCAGAGCCCGTGGATGTTGCATAGTGCGAGTGCGTGGAGCGTTCCGGGTTTGGCGACTTTAAGCCGTGCGGTAATCGAATGGTCGGTATAGACCGGTCCCTCATTCGGACCCGCCGCCGATTCGCCGTGCGCGGTGAACTCAAAGTTTCCCACCTGATAGGGAAACTTATCGCCCTCCGGGTGGAAATAGAGGGTGATCCATCTGATATGGTGTTCGGTCGTGTTGGGGTGTGCAATCTCCTTGCCGAGGCTGAGCCGTACATCGAACGTTTCCCCCGCATTCACTGCGTCGGGGCACTCTATCACCGGTACGTGTTTTTCCTTCTTAAAGTCTGCTTCCTGTATGACATCGGCGAGTTTGGCCATACTGATACCTCCTTCTCTTGTTTTATATGAGGGGTTCAGACGCTGACGCGATCTGTAAACCCCTTTTGAAATTTACAACTCCCGTTTCAGTACTCGTCCATATGGTGCCACTCGGCGTTTTCCAGCCACCGTTCGGGTCTCGTGACATAGCCGACGATGTTCTCCAAGAGTATGTAGTGTTTCTGTTCCTCCTTAGCGAGACGGCTGAAAATGTCTTTCTCGAACCCTCCTTCGGCTTCAGCGGCTTTCTGTTGATAAAAGTCTTTGCTTTTTAACTCTATCTCCTGGGCCTTTCGGTAAAGGTCGCCCTGTGAGCCTGTAACCGGTGCGGGTTCTTCCTCCCTGCTTATTTCCTCGAATACGTTTTTCGCGTTGTCGAGGATCCTGGTATCCGCCATTTCCGGCTTTTTAGACTTCATCTCCCTCAGGACATTGTAATGTTTCAGCTCGTCGTCCGCGAGCATCTGCAGTATCCGCCGTATTCCCGTGTTTTCGGCGTTCTCCGCGAGCTCGAGATAGAACTTCCTTCCGTCCTGTTCCATTTTCATCGCATACTCGAAAATATCCATCCGAAACCTCCGGGCTGTCCGCCCATGATCAGTAATTTTCCACAAAAAGTTCGAAGTAGGACGTCGGCTTCTGGCAGGTGGGGCACTTTTTCGGCGGTTCGAGCCCCTCGTGGATGCGGCCGCACTCCCTGCACTTCCAGAGGACCTTTTGCGGCCTCTTGAATACGAGCTTATCCCCCATATTTCTCGCGAGCTTGTTGTAGCGCTTCTCGTGCCAGACCTCGACCTCCGCGATCCTTCTGAATACCCTTGCTATTTCTGAAAACCCCTCCTCGTCCGCAACATCGGCGAATCCGGGATAGAGCGTGGTGTGCTCCAGGTTTTCCCCCGCCGCCGCGGCTTTCAGGTTTTCGAGTGTGGAACCTACGACGCCGGCCGGGTACGCGGCCTGTATCTCCATCTCACCGCCTTCCAGGAACGAGAAGTAGCGATCCGCATGTACCCGCTCGTTGTCGGCCGTCTCCAAGAAAAGAGCTGCTATCTGCTCGAATCCCTCTTTACGTGCCTTCTCTGCAAAAAACGTATACCTGTTTCTCGCCTGGGACTCGCCGGCGAACGCAGCGAACAGGTTCTTCTCGGTTCGTGTTCCCTTTACCGGTTTCATAATGCGTTCCTCCTCTGATTAATAGATACGTCATACCTTCTTGTGGCAGAACCACCAGTCGTAACAGGTGTTTGATTTCATTCTTTCGGCGGCGCTCCGCTCGTCGGTTGCGGGTGGAATGATCACCTCGTCCCCGATCAGCTCGTTTTCCGGCCAGTTGGCGGGAATGGCGACGCCGTTCTTGTCGGCGACACAGAAGGCGCGGACCATCCGCAGAATCTCGTCCATGTTGCGACCGACCTCCTGCGGGTAGTAGAGAATGGCCCTGATCACGCCCTTAGGATCGACGATAAACACGGCACGCACGGTGTTCGTTCCCTTTCTGGGGTGTATGAGGCCCAACGTACCCGCGATCCTCCCCATATCGTCGGCGATTACGGGGAACTCGATCTTGACCTTCAGCGTTTCCGATATCCACTGCACCCACTTGATATGCGAAAACACCTGGTCGATGCTAAGACCTATCAGCTCGCATTTCAGAGTCCTGAAGTCGTCTATCCGCTTCTGGAACGCGACGAACTCCGTCGTGCAGACGGGGGTGAAGTCGGCGGGGTGGCTGAATAACACGAACCACTTGCCTGAGAAGTCTTTCGGAAGGAACATCCTGCCGTGGGTGGTCTGTACCTCCATGTCGGGAAATCCTTCGCCTATAAGCGGTATTCTTTCCATTCAACGTCCTCCTGCTCAGTAGTTGTCTATCGATGCGGATACGGTACGGATATGGTCGTGCGCCGAACCCGGTGTTGCGGGTACCGATACTACTGCCGTCGCCCCTCAGGAATCCCGGGAGCAGTTCTTGCATATACCCTTGAGGTAGAGTTGTTGTTCCGTAACCTTGTGGCCGTCTATGACGCTTTTCGTAACGAGCGGGAACTCGTGCCGGATATCATAGACCGTTCCGCAGACCGTGCACTTGAAGTGGGCGTGCGGCCTCGTATCGCATTCGTAACGAAGCTCGTTCTTTTCGATAGACAGGCTCGTGATGATCTCTTTCTGCTCGAAGAGGTTCAAGGTGTTGTATATCGTTGTTTTTGACAGCGTCGGTATCTCCCTGCACAGGTCGTTGTATATCGTATCGACAGTGGGGTGTATCCTGTGATTTGCGAGATACTCGAATATCTTGATCCTCTGGTATGATGGGTTGATGCCTTCGTTCATCAGGTACCGCTTGATGCCGTCGATGTCCCTCACCGTTACATCCATGGTATAATGCACCTTTTTTATTTTTTCGTTCGTCCCAAAACAGGGTGCGGGCGGGGGATCAAAGCCCCCCCACCCCCTGCCCACATGGCCGGCTACTCTCTACCGCCAAGCTCCCTGTCGAGCATGAACATCCCGCCCGACGATTCTTTGATACGCTTGAGCTTCTGTACTATCGCGTCGGCGTGAGCTTCCTCCTCGACCTGTTCGTCCACGTACCACATGAGAAAGTTTTCTGTGGCGACGTCCTTTTCGGATCGTGAAAGTGCCACGAGGTCGTGGATAAGACCGGTGACCTTTACCTCATGCTTGTACGCGTTTTCGAATACATCGATGGGGGACTTCCACTCCGAGGGAGGTGCGTCTATTGCCGCAAGCGTTACTCTTCCGCCCCGCTCGAATACGAAATTGTAAAACTTCATCGCGTGCTCGAACTCTTCCTTCGCCTGGAGCGCCATCCAGTGGGCGAACCCGGGAAGGTTCTGGTCCTCGAAATATGCAGACATCGAAAGATAAAGGTAACCCGAGTAGAGCTCCGCATTGATCTGTTCATTGATCGCCTTTTCAACTTTACTCTTAATCATAATCTCCCCCTGAAACATGAATTTATTGAAGGTCTCGCTTCATCTCCGTAAGCTTCATGAAGTGCCGCCGTTCCTCATTAATAATATCGTCGATAAGCACTCTATCCTGCGCGGGGACGAAGGTCTTTATCTCCTGGTAGTAAAGGATGGAGTCCAGCTCCCTTCGGATGCCGAACTCGCATACTTCTGTTGTGAGTTTAATACGTGAGAGCTCGTTTTCGAGCATGCGCCCCGTGAAGATAAGCCTGTCTGCATATGCTTTCAGGTAGTCAGAGTACTCGTCTGGATAACCGGGGGCCTTTATATTCCTACCGGTGTCTTGAGTTTTCGAATTTTCTTTTACCATCGATTCGAAGACTTCGCGGTGCCGCTTCTCCTCGGACGAGAGAAAATTGAAGAGCTCTCTTGATTCGGGTTCGTCGAAGCGGTCGGCGAATCTCTTATAGAAAGCCGCGCCGTTTTCTTCGACGATGATCGCCAATTCGAATACTTCGCCGGCGGAAAGAATAGCCAAGGGCGGTCTCCTTACCATATAAAGTACCGTAGGCTTCATAGGGCTAAAAAAGCAGGTCGGCATTACCGCCAAACGCCAAGGCCGTTATCCCTTTCTGCGGATGTACGGTAAAGCCGTCGCACCGCAAATACGTCGGACGGTAAAGCCGTAAGACGGTAAGCCGTTAGACGGCTACTACTTCCTTAACCCCCGGGACCTCTTCCTTCAGGATTTTCTCTATCCCCATCTTGAGGGTTATCTGGCTCATCGGGCAGCCGTGGCAGCTTCCCGTTAGCTTGACCTTTATCACACCGCCTTCCGTGACTTCCACGAGCTCCACATCGCCCCCGTCGGCCTGCAAAGACGGCTTTATCTTGGCAAGTGCCTTTTCTACTTCATCCTTCATTACTCAAACCCCTTATCGCGAATTTACTGTGCCGCATCGTATTATGAAATACCTAATACCCCTGTGGTCACGTTTGTAATTATTACAAAACAGTAACATCTATTACGGATTATTTCAAGTAAATAATTGTTTTTTTTTCAAATGCCGGCCGCTTTTCCCCGTTCGACCGGCCCGCTTAGCAGATCGGAAAGGCTTACGGAGGCGAGAGACCGCCTGAAGCTCTCGCTGACCGCCATCCATGCGTCTCTTGACGCGCAGCTTTGCGTTCTCCCGCAGCTTTCAGGCTCGTCGATGCATGAGCAGACCGTGGTATCGTTTTCCAACGATTGTACGATATCGAGAAGGCGGATTTGTTCCGGCGGCAGTGCCGGGTAGAAACCGCCGTTTCTTCCCTTGCTGCTTTTCAAAATGCCGTCACGCCTGAGACGCGTGAATATGTTCTCGAGGTACCGGGGTGAAATATCCTCTCGTTCGGCGATGTCCTTCACCAGGACCGGTGTCCCGTCATAATTGCTGACGAGGTCTATGAGCGCCCTCAGGGCGTACCGTGAACGGGTCGAGATCATCATGGTTTTTCCGCCTTCACCGCCTGATCTAAAAACAGCACCTCGACCCTGTCGATATCCCAGAGGGGTTCGATCCGCTCTTTGATTTCCTCTTTGATGTTGCCGGCGAACTGGTGGTCGCTATTGAGGTCGACCAGTATGTCGACCTTGCCGTCGTTTAGGGAGATCTCTTTCACGAAGTTTACCTTCAGCACGTCTAAGCCGGTGAGCGGGTTTATCACGCGCGCCAGGCGTTTGCGTATCATTTTCACGGTTGTCGGTTCTTTCTTTGTGACGATCCCCCTCTTGTGCTCGTAATTTTCGATCGCCGTCTTCAGCGCATCCACGGCGAGCACCGCGCAGTGCACCTTCACCGGGGGAAGCCCGCCGAGCGCATCCGACGCCTGTTTCCAGTTGATCTTCTTGGCCTCTTCGATAGACTTCTTCTTCGCGAGCTCGGTAATGATGGACGCGGTTGCGATATTCGATGCGCACCCGTATGATTTGAATTTGATGTCCTCGATCACCCTGGTATCCGGGTCCACCTTCAAAAATAGCTTCACCATATCGCCGCAGGCGGGCGAGCCTTCCGTGGCGACTGCATCGGCGTTCTCTATCTCACCGACGTTTTTCGGGTTCTTGAAGTACTCTATCACTTTTTCGGAGTAGGGTAGTGACATATTGAATCTCCTTGGTACGTTATTTCTTTCCGACGGGGCTTAGCTCCCTGAGACGAGCCACCACGTCCTGTACGTTTTCATACGTATACACGATGTCCTCGGGTACCGTGTACTTGCTCGGGGAAAAGCGAATGGACCCGTGCGCACGCTCGTGCGTGAATCCCATTGCGAGGAGTACGTGGGAAGCCTGCAGGGCCCGGGAGAAGCAGGCGGAGCCCGTGATTACCGCGATACCCCTCATGTCGAGATGCAGAACGACCGATTCTCCCTCGATATAATTGAACGATACGTTGATGTTGTTCGGTATCCTTTTTTTCATGTCCTGCGGGCCGTTGATAAGGGTCCCCTCTATGCCGCGAACGAGCCTATCCTTCAAGTCGTCACGCAATAAAGCGGTGCGCCGTACGTCTTCAGCGTCCCAGATCTCCACCGCCTTGCCGAAACCGGCGATGCCGGGAACGTTTTCCGTGCCGGGCCGGATGTTGTATTCCTGGTACCCTCCCTCGAAGATCTTCGAAAGAGGTACGTTCTTCCTTATATAGAGCGCGCCGGTCCCCTTCGGGCCGTGTACCATATTGGCGTCGGCTGTCAGGAGGTCTATCCCGGTTTTTTTTACATCTATCGGGATCTGGAGGAACGAATAGCTCGCATCCGTGTGAAAATATGCGCCGTTTCTATGCGCGATTGCCGATATCGCGGCGAGGTCCTGGAGCGTACCGACCTCGTGATTTGCATGCATGACGCTCACGAGCAGGGTCCGGTCGTTAACCAACCGAGAGAGCGCCTCGGTGTCGACGAACCCCTCGCCGTCGACGGGCGATTTCTTGACCTCGTATCCCTCGCGGGCGAGACGGTCGGCGGAATGGAGCACCGAGAAATGCTCGATCGCCGATATGACTATCCTGTTTCTCTTCGTTTCACCGGCCCCCCGTGCAATCCCCAACAGTGCGAGATTGTTCGATTCCGTCCCACCCGAGGTGAAGACGATCTCGTCCGTGCCCGCGCCGAGACTTTTCGCGACAGTCTCCCGCGACTGCTCCACCGCGTCCTTCGCCTTGATTCCGGGTGTATGGGAAAACTGCGACGACGCGACGGCGAAGTCGGACTCATGGAACCGGTCCATGTACCGCACCACCCGTTCGTCCACACGTGTCGCGGCGTTGTTGTCGAGGTATACGTTTCGGTTGCCCATAGGGCCTCCTTTCGGACGGTATGTTCAGATAAAGAGCGTAATGGTCGCGTCTTTCGACACGTAGCAGTACTTGCCCACCGTGCCGTACTCGTCGACCAGCGATTCGTCCAGGTCCTTCTCTCCGATTCCCATTAGCTCCATGGTCATTGTGCAGGCGATGATCCTCCCGCCGATCCGCTTGAAGCTTCCGGCAAGCTCTTCGAGGGAGGCGACGTTGTGCTTTTTCATTCTTCTCTGTATCATGAACCGGCCTAATCCCAGCATATTCATTTTCGAGAGCGGGGCCTTTTTTAGCCCGTTTTTCCGCAGTGCGTCGAGGCCCCAGAAGGTGAAGAAAATCGTTACCGGTATGCCCATGGACAAAAACCCGTTGCCCACGATGAACGCGCTCATGATCTTGTCGAACCCTCCCGAATGGAGGATGATGGTCGCGCTTCTGTTCTGCATGCGGCCTCCTATGATACGACGAATGTGACGGTCCAGAGCTCGCCGTCTTTCGTTTTTTCGAGGATTTCGATTCCCATCGCATCGAGCGCCATCGGTATCTCCTCGAAGGACTGCGGGTGCGTGCCCTTTACCCTGATTACATCGCCTTCTTCGGCGCGTAGTATCGCCTCTCTCGTTTTTACGAGAGGCATCGGGCAGTTTTCAGATATGCAGTCGACTTCCGTTTTGACTTTAGGGGTCATCATCGGCTCCTATAAATATCACCTTTCTTGTGATAATATATGTGTATCCTGCCCTCCGGTCAAGGGTTTTCTTGCAAAAGAAATCTGCGTTCTCGGCTCGTCATTGTGAACAACGTGAATCAATCCGCGGACTTGATTACTCTTTTGTCATTGCGAGCGAAGCGCGGCAATCTGCGAACTTGATTACTCTTTTGTCATTGCGAGCGAAGCGCGGCAATCTGCGGACTTGATTTCTCTTTTGTCATTGCGAGCGAAGCGCGGCAATCTGCGAACTTGATTACTCTTTTGTCATTGCGAGCGAAGCGCGGCAATCTGCGTCCTTGAAAGAATAATATGTTCTATTTTCCATCAGCTTGGGGTATAGTAAATAAAACGAGCAGGGAGTGGGAAGATGGATCTTACAAGACTGATTCAAGGAAGAAGGGCCTACCGGTCTCTGAAACCGGTATCGATCGATGAAAAAACCGTATCCGCGCTTGCGGAAAGCGCACGCCTTTCGCCGTCCTGTTTCAACAACCAGCCGTGGCGGTACGTGTTCGTGTATGATAAAAAAAAGCTCGAGATGATGTTCGAAGCCCTGGCAAAGGGAAACAGGTGGGCGTACAACGCGTCGCTCATCGTCGCCGTGGTCTCAAACCCGGAGTTCGATTGCCGTATTAAAAGCAGGGACTACTACCTCTTCGATACGGGCATGGCGACCGCGTTCATGATTCTGAGGGCGACCGACCTCGGGTTCGTGGCGCATCCGATCGCCGGGTTCGACGAACAGAAGGTGAAAGAGATTCTCGGAGTGCCGGAGGACCGCACCGTGATCACCCTCGTGATCGTGGGTAGACATTCGGAAACCATCGGACCGGATCTGTCCGAAAAACAGATCGAATGGGAGAAAAAGAGGCCGGAACGACTTCCGCTCGAGAAGTTCGCCTACCGCAACGGCTATGACTCCGACGATGCCCCGCCTGAGTGATGGTAAATATTCGAGAAAAATCGATGTTTTGGATATGAAGTGGTAAAGAAAGAGGTATTTGCCCGGCACAGGAACTATTGAAGAAGTATCCACAAGGTGTTAGGTCCTCCCAAAATTACTCACAGAAGGACAAAAAGAGCGGTACGGAAAATTCAAAAGAAGTGCATTGAATATTTATTCATCTTTAAAAAATAAACACTGTTGCTCCTTTTTCCCAAATCCCTGATCCCAAGCCCCCGACCCCTCTTCTGTGCTCAAGAATTCAATCCTGCGTCAATATCTCATCGTCATACAGCCGCTCGAAGAAGAGCTTGTGCTTCGCCTCTTCGGACGCGAGCCTCATTAAAAGCTTCTTGATATCGCTGTCGGCGCTGTTCTCAGCGAGGTCGGAATAGAGGCTGAACGACTTTTCCTCCCTCTTCATGGCTGCGATGAGAATGTCCTGGTATTCCATCTCACCTTGCGGGTCCGGCTCGACGAGATAGTCGCTGATCTGAAGGTCCTCAACCACGGGCACCATGATCTGTTCGATGCTGGTTTTTTCGATCTGTTCACGTATATGCTCTAAGACCCTGATGTGGCCCCGTTCTATGGCTTCGAACTCGGAAAGGAGCTTCTTCCTGTCTGTGAAATGAACGCTCTGCTGGAGGCGCTGGTAGAACTTCACGGCCTCCCGTTCCCTCTGGATCCCGTAATCGATGAGCTCGTCGAGCTGTGATTTTTCCATAGTGACGCCTTTTACTACTCAGAATAGTAAGATATAATTCTCTGTGATATAAGTTCGATCCTCTTGGGATCGATTCGTTGTCTTCCTCAAGCTTTATTACACTTTGGTGATTAAAAAACATCCGCGCCGCATGCGATACAGTAACAGGTCGCTTCGTGACCGGTTACTTTACCGCTTCGAACGCATCCTTGCCGGCGCCGCATTCCGGGCACACCCAATCGTCAGTGATATCTTCGAAGGCGGTTCCCGCCTTTACTCCGTTGTCAGGGTCTCCGGCGGCCGGATCGTAGATATAGCCGCATACCGTGCATTCGTACTTCTTCATATCGCCTTGCTCCTTGTATAAGATAAAGATGCCGTGCGCATTTTCCTTGTTGCCTGCAGCCGGTAACATTTACGGCTGCGGGGCCGGCCGCACACCGCCCCCCTCTCTGTACGAAGTGAAAGATACTATTTCTTATACGATAATAGTAAAGATTTAACAGTCAAGGAACTAGTCGTGCGGTTTTTCGATCTCCAGTATTGAAACGAGTTCCGCGGGCTCGAGCCTGAATGAAGATCCCTTCCCCTCGTAGAACCCGTGGGAGCCGATCATGTGTATATGAAGGTCGGTGAAGGTGATCGTTTGTCCCGTTTTCAGGTTATTTACCGTGGTGTTCGTTTTCGGAAAGATACCGGGGTCGCCGAAGGGGCAGGGGAGCTTGCCCCGCACTGAATCTACCCGAACCTCGAAGTGCGGCGTCACAGAGATGAAATTTCCCAGGCCCCCGAGTCCCGCGTCCCGCAGGTCTATCATCCGACGGGCGATGATATCATGAGTGAGGTCCATTCGCTTCACGGTCGCATCGTCCTCCACGAGGATGTCGATGAGGTTCCGTCTGTCTGTGCCTATGAACCCGTCGCGGGTTATGATACCGGGACGCATTTTTTCCTGTATCCTTGCGAGTTGAACGGTCTGTTTCATGCCGGTCTCCAGTTACGCGAACTTATCGTAGTAGATGAGCTCCTCGGGAATGCCGTTTTTCGTCAGCGTTTTGATCGAGGCGTCGATCATGCCGGGGCTGCCGCAGAGGTATGCCTCGGTACCGTCCCCGTTCTCGAGATGGCGGTCCAGCACGTCGGTGATGAGCCCCGTTTCACCGGTCCAGTTGTCTTTTTCTTCGGGCTCCGAGAGCGCGGGGATGAAGCTGAAGTTTTCGAGGTCTTTTTCGAGCTCTTTCATCTCCTCGACGAGGAACAGATCTCGCACGGCACGCGCTCCGAAGAAGTAGCGGGCCTTACGTTTGCTTCCCTTCTCGCGCATATCGTACAGGATAGACTTGATCGGCGCCATTCCCGATCCGCCTGCGATGAACACGATCTCGTTTTCGCTGTCCCGTAAAAAAAATTCGCCGTATGGTCCGTTTATCGTGATCCGCTCGCCCTCTTTCAGGTGTTCGAACACGTAGGTCGTGCAGATGCCGTTCGGCACGAGCCGTATCTCGAGCTCGACGGAGTCTTTGACCGAAGGCTGCGACGCGACGGAGTAGGCCCTGTAGACCGACTCCTTGCTGAGCTCGTACTCCGGGACCTGGAACTGGATATATTGACCGGCCTTAAAAACGATCTCCATGGGATCGAGAAGCTTCATTGTCACCTGTTTTATGTCGTAGGTCAGGTCTTTGAGCGAGACCACCTCGGCAGCGTACTCCTTGACGTTGAAAAGCCTCTCGGGGATCCGTATCCCGATGTCTTTCTTGACCTTGAGCTGGCAGGAGAGATGGATATTCTCTTTCTTCTCCTCCTCGGAGATCCACGGCAGCTCGGTGGCGAGGTATTCGCCGGCCCCGCTCGTCACCTTCACCTTGCACAGGCCGCACGACCCCCTCCCGCCGCACGCCGAGGGGATGAAGATCTTCTGCTCCATGAGCGACCCGAGCAGGGGCTTGCCGCCGGGTACGACGAGCTCCTTGTCCTCGTTGATACGGACCTTAACCTCGCCGTAGTTTGCGATCGTCGCGTCCGCTATCACCATGATGACGGCAAGCACGGTGGAAACACCGCATATCGCGCCGATGCCGATCAGAAGCTGCATTGTGATCATACGCAAAGTTCCAGTCTTATGTGATCTGTATCATTCCCGAGAAGCCCATGAACGCCAGTGCCATGATGCCGGCGATGATGAGGGTTATGCCCGCCCCGGCGAGCCCCTTCGGCACCCTCGCCTTCGCCATCTTCTGCCTGATCCCGGCCATGGCGATGATGGCGAGTGCCCATCCGATTCCGCTCCCCAGGCCGTAGAAGAACGCCTGGAGAAGCGTGTATTCCCGTATCACCATGAATAGACACACCCCGAGTATCGCGCAGTTCACCGTGATGAGGGGAAGGAATATGCCGAGGGAGGCGTACAGGCTGTCGCTCACCCGCTCAATGATCATCTCGATGAGCTGCACGAATGCGGCGATGATGACGATGAATACGATGAAGCGGAGGTAGACGAGATCGAGCGGCACGAGAATGTACCGGTAGGCGAGCCAGTTCAAGACGCTCGTCGCCGCCATAACGATCGCGACCGCCATCCCAAGTCCCTGCGAGGTTTTCACCTCGCGCGAAACCGCGAGAAACGAGCACATCCCCAGGTAGTTGGTGAGGAGGATGTTGTTTGTGAATATCGCGGCGAAAAAGATCGCGTAGAAGGTTATGCCATTGCTCATTTCTTTTCCCTTTTCGAAGATCCCTTCACGATCCATATGAATATCGCAAGCATGAAGAACGCGCCCGGTGCCATCACCATGATCGACCAGTTCGTCCACGACTCCCAGAGCACCCTGTAGCCCCAGATGGTCCCGGAGCCTAAAAGCTCCCGCAGGACGGCGATCGCCATCAGTACGTAGGAGTAGCCGAGCCCGGACGCGATCCCGTCGATAAACGACAGGCCCGGCGGGTTGTTGAGGGCGAAGGCCTCGGCGCGCCCCATGATGATGCAGTTCGTGATGATAAGCCCCACGTACGGGCCGAGCTGCCGTGAAACGTCGGGAAGGTACGCCCTCAGCACGATATCCACGATGATGACGTATGAGGCGATGATCAAGGTCTCGACCATCATCCTGATCCGGCCCGGCATGACGTTTCTCATCGCCGATACGGTGAGGTTCGAAAGCGCGGTCGTAAACACGAGACCCGCGCACATGACCACCGTGTTCTTCAGCACGTTGGTGACGGCCAGCGTCGAGCAGATCCCGAGCACCTGCGCGAAAACCGGATTTCCGGAGCCGAGATCCTCTAAGAAGACCCGCTTGACCTTTGACTGTGCCATTTTTGTTCCCCTTACTTGATAATACCCTGCGCTTCCGTCGAGGCCCTGTTCACGATCTCCTGGATCGCCTTGGAGGAGTAGGAGGCGCCGGTGATCGCCTGTATCTCGTTCGGTCCGGCCGCCGCTTGCTCCCCCACGAGCGAGAGCGGGGAATGCTTTCCCCTGAACTGCTCCTTGAACCAGTTCTCGCCGATTCTCCCGCCGAGTCCGGGCGTTTCGTTCTGGTCTATGATCTCGATGCCTGAGATGGTCTTGCCCGATACGTCGTAGCCGATGGCCGCCGTTATCTCTCCCCAGAGCCCGGGTCCGCGTGTGATAATGACGATATTCTTCACGTCACCGGAGTTTTCCCCCTTCACCCGGTAGTACTGTATGTTTCCTTTGTCGTCTGTGACCTCTTCGACCCTCTCCCCGTATATCCGGTCGGTCTCCTGCCCGGATCCCGGGACCGGAATGCCCGCCGCGTACAGGATCGACTCTCTTGACCTGAGCGCCTCGTTGGACGCGATCGTGTCCTTCGAAAGCGTGTAGATGATCGTGGTAATCGATATGAAGACGAGTGTGACTATGAGCATGAACAGCACGGGGAAGATCCGTCGCTTGAACGTTCCCTCCTTGCTCATTTGCCGTCCTCCTTCGTCTTCCGCTGCTTTATGTAGTAGTCGAGGATGGGGTTGAACATGTTTCCGAGGAGGATCGCGAACATTACACCCTCCTTCCATATCGAGAACGTTCGTATAAGCACGGTGAGCACGCCGATGAGCGCTCCGTAGATCCACCGGGCCTTGTTGGTGCCCGGCGCGGACACCGGGTCGGTGGCCATGAACAGGATGCCGAGCATGAATCCTCCGCTGGTCGCCGCCGCGAGAGGATCGAGCGCGTTTCGAACCCCCGCCGCCCACAACACCGTCTGGAACGCGAGCATGCCGATGACACCCGAAAGGACGATCCTGTAATTCGCGGCCTTCTTCACCATGATGTATATCCCGCCGAGCAGAAGAAGGACCGCGCTCGTTTCGCCGAGGCTCCCTGAGACGTTCCCGAAGAAAAGCGGCAGATGTGAGGCGGCACCGCCCGCGAGGGGCGTCGCCTTCGTCGTCGCGTCCGAGAGAAAGTTGATGAAGCCGCCGGGGAAGCTCTTGAAGGGCTCTACCCACGACGACGTCATGTACGCGCCGAAGCTGATATAGATGAACGCGCGACCGGTGAGTGCCGGGTTGAACACGTTTCGCCCGAACCCGCCGAACGCCATCTTTCCTATGGCGACGCCGAACACGATGCCGACCAGCGCGATCCATATAGGAACGGTGGGCGGAAGGCTGAGGGTGAAAAGGAATGCGGTGACGAACACCGCGGAGGTCACCGGTTCCTTATAGTACGACCGCACGAACACGAACTCAGTGAGGTATGCCGCGACGCTCACCACGATGAGAAGGAGGAGGCTCCGCCATCCGAAGAGGTATATCGACGTGACGACCACCGGCGCGAGCGCGTAGAGGACCCGCTTGTTCGGGACCTGCCATTTCACCGCCGGGATCTTCTTTTTTATCTCGGCTGATTCATCTGCCTGTTCTGCCTGAGCCGCCTGCGCCATCTGCCGTATCCCCTCTGTTTCTTCCCGGATGGAATAATTTTATCATGCTCCTGGTCGCTTTTCAACGGTTAATAACCGCCGGCTTTCAGCCGTGAGCTTTTAGCTGGTAGCAAAAAGCCTGCAGTGGACAGCCCATGGCAATCGCCAACAGCTGATAACTACACAATGTCCGTAAATATCAAAAAACGCCCTGCGGGTTCGACGCGGTCCGCCGGGATGCCCGAATCTCCCCGGAGCAGCCGTTCCAGTATCCCGCGTTTTTCTTCGCCCGCGACGATCATCGCCACGGTATCCGAGCCATTGATGACCGGAAAGGTGAGCGTGATTCTTTCGCGCACCGCGTAAGAAGCGGGGGCTGTGGCAGGGACCGCCCACCTTCTTTTTTCCACAAGCGCCGCATCGCCCGGGAACAGCGACGCCACGTGCCCGTCTGCGCCGAGCCCGAGGAGCAGGAGGTCGAACACCGGGAAATCGACGTCTGTAAAATATTGCCGCATGGTCGTTTCGTATCGGTCGGCCGCGAGCTTCGGGGTGGCCTCCTCTGTGGGTATCGGGTATACGTTTTTTTCCGGGACCGGCACAATGGAGAAAAGCGACTCGTCCGCCATCCTGAAATTGCTCTGCTCGTGGTCTTTCGGAACGAACCGCTCGTCGCCGAAGAAAAGGTGCATTTTATTCCAGTCGATGCCGTCTCTGTAGTATTTTGCCAGGGCCTCGTAGAGCGCCCGCGGGGTCCTTCCGCCGGAGAGCGCCATGCTGAACTGTCCCGAGGCTTCGATCGCTGAAGACGCCTTGTCCCGTACAAGCACGCAGAGCTCCCTCACCATGGCACCGGCGTCGGGTAAGGTCAAAATCTCTCGTTTCACCTTTTTCAGATCCTTATCCAGTAGCGGCCGTCCTTTTCGAGAAGCTCTTCGGCTTCACGCGGCCCCCAGGAGCCTGAAGGGTAGGGGTACAGCGGCCCCGTTTTTTTTCTTTCAGGGTCTTTATCCCACGCCTCCAGAACGGGCGTGATGAGCGACCAGGCGACCTCCATGTCGTCGTGACGTATGAAAAGGGTTTGGTCGCCGAGCATGCAGTCCAAGAGGAGGCGCTCGTAAGCATCGGGGAGGTCTCCCTTTATCACGTCGCTGTAATGAAACTTCATCTCGAGCGCGTCCATGCACAGCTTCGGGCCGGGATGCTTCGCCTGTATGCGGAGCGTGATCCCCTCCTCCGGCTGCACGTGAAATACCAGTACGTTCGTGATGAGGTCCTCGGGAGTCATGGGAAAGAACATGGAGTGGGGGACGGACTTGAACTGTACCGCGATCTTGCTCGCCTTGCGGGCGAGCCGTTTGCCCGCGCGGAGGTAGAACGGCACCCCCTGCCACCGCCAGTTGTCGACCAAAAGCCGCGCGGTGACGAAGGTCTCGGTGCCGGAATCCGCTGCAACCCCCTTCTCCTCGGCGTAGCCTGGAACGGTTTTATCGTCCACCTTTCCCGGGCCGTACTGGCCGCGGACGATATGATACTGCAGCTCGTCCCTTTTAAACGGCCTGATAGCTCGCAGCAGCTTGACCTTCTCGTCACGGACCCGGTCCGCGTCGAAGGAGATCGGCGGCTCCATTCCCACGAGCGAGAGCATCTGGAGCATGTGGTTCTGGAACATGTCGCGGAGCAGCCCGGTCTGCTCGAAGTAGCCTGCGCGGTGCTCGACCCCGAGCGACTCCGCGACGGTGATCTGAACGTTTTCGATGTACCGCCGGTTCCAGATCGGCTCGAATATGGCGTTCGCGAACCGGAAGAGGAGTATGTTCTGCACCGTCTCTTTTCCGAGATAGTGGTCTATCCGGTATATCTGGTGCTCATCGAACGACTCTCGCAGTATACGTTCGAGCTCCATCGCGGTGCCGAGATCGCGGCCGAACGGTTTTTCGATCACCACGTGGACGAGGCCCGAGGCCTCAGTCTCTTCTTTCGAGAGTCCCGAGTTTCCCAGGTTTTTTATGATGGCAGGGTATACGGTGGGCGGCGTCGCGATGTGGAAGATATGGTTTTTTTCGGTCTTGAACTTTTTGTCGAGCGCCCGGAGACGGTCGCTGAGCTGTTTGTACAGCGCGGGGTCATCATAACTCCCGGAAATGTAGAAGCAGTGGCCGGTAAATTCGCGGCACTTGCCGGCGGGTGCCTCGCCGGAGCGCTCCCGTATCGCCTCCTCGACGTTTTGCCGGAACGTTTCGTCCGTGAGGCCGCTTCTCGCGCACCCGACTACGTAGAAATCGTGCGGGAGAAGATTCTTGCAGAAGAGGTAGAACAGGGACGGTATGAGCTTTCT
>JAFGTF010000110.1 GCA_016934265.1 Spirochaetota bacterium | reverse complement strand
TTAGGGGTGACAAGGATGGAGAGGGTGAGATTTTGCCTCGTCGGTGCGGGACGAGCGGGGATGGTGCATGCGCACAATATAGTGTCGAACATCATAAAGGCGGATCTCGTTTCGGTTGTGGACAGCGACCCTACCGTGCTGAAGGAGCGTGGGGAAGGGCTCGGTGTACAGGCGCTATATCGGGATTTAGACGAGGCACTAGATTCCGGGGGCTTCGATGCGGTGATCGTCGTTACACCGACATTCACTCATAAGGATATCGTCCTAAAATGCGCGCGGGCGAAAAAGCACGTGTTTTGTGAAAAACCGATGGCGGTACGAGTCTCTGAAGCGGATGAGATGAACCGCGAGGTAGAAAAGGCCGGCGTAAAGCTGCAGATAGGATTCATGAGGAGGTTCGATCCCCCGTTCCTTCATGCGAAGGAGGTGATAGAATCGGGCGCGCTCGGGGAGCCGATGATAATCAAGTCCGTCGGTAGAGGGCCCGGGCTTCCGCCGCCCTGGACCTATTCGGTGAAGGAGAGCAACGGACTGCTCGGTGAAGTGAACAGCCATGACTTCGATTCCACGAGATGGCTCGCCGGTTCCGAATACGAACGGGTCTATGCGGAGGCGTCCAACCGGAAGACGACCCACCTTCTCGTCGATTACCCGGATTTCTATGACAACGTCGTGTGCACGGTACGTTTCAGTAACGGTGTGATCGGGACGATAGACGGGACCTGTCCTGCGGATTACGGGTATGACGCGAGAACGGAGATAGTACTCACGAAGGGGATGATATCCATCGGTGAAACGAACGGTGAGGCCTTCTTCAGCTGTGACAGCAACGGCCTGATAGGGCGGAGCGCGCATCGATCCTGGCGAAACAGGTTCAAGCATGCGTATCTCGAGGAGATGAGGTCGTTCATAGAAAGCATAATTGATGACCACAGGCCGGTTGTGACGGGAGAAGACGGGAAGGCCGCGGTTGCTGCTGTCGTCGCGGCGAACCGCTCGATACTGGACGGGCAGCCGGTGGAGATATAAGAATGCTCGCAGGAGTTTACAGCGGTATCGGCAGGGTCGAATGCCGTAAAGTGAGAATTCCCGCTATTACGGAGGATGAGATTCTTCTTCGAGTGCGGGCCGCGGCGATCTGCGGCACGGACCTCAGGATATACAAGAGCGGGCACCACAGGATAAACGAAGGGGAAACGCGGATACTCGGTCACGAGCTTTCCGGAGAGATATGGAAGGTCGGACGGAATGTAACGGGGTACCGAAAGGGAATGAGGGTGGCGGTCGCCCCCAACATATCGTGCGGGAGCTGCCGCTACTGCAGGAGAGGGAGGCAACACCTCTGCGATGACTATGACGCATTCGGCATTACGCTGGACGGCGGCTTCGCCCTGTACATGCGGGTCACAAAGGAAGCGATCGAGCAGGGATGCCTCGTCTTTGTGAGCGAGTCCGTATCGTTCGAGGAATTGTGTCTTTCCGAACCGCTAGCATGCACCTACTATGCGTATCGATCCGTCGATACCAAACCAGGCGACGACGTACTCATAGTCGGCGCCGGGCCGATGGGGGTTCTGCATCTTAAGATGCAGCGACTTGCAGGAGCGGGAAAGGTAATGATGGCGGACATTTCGGATTCGAGGCTGGCACTCGTTGAACGGTTCGGACCGGATGCCCTGATACGGTCGGGACGTGTCGATCTCGTCGGCGAGGTGAAGAGGCTGACAGGGGGATTGGGAGCGGATGTCATCATTACCGCATGCCCTGCCGGAGAGATACAGAAGCAGGCGCTCTATATGGCGTCGAAAAACGGTCGAATCAACCTCTTCGGAGGACTACCGAAGAACAACGAGACGGTGGAGCTGAACACCAATCTCATCCATTACAATAGCCTCGTGGTTACGGGAACGAGCAGGTATGCACAGGACGATTTCTACAAATCGGTGAAGCTGATAACCGAGGGGAGGGTCGAACTGGCTCCCATTATCAGCAGACGGTTCGGGATAGAGAACATCGTCGAAGCGTTCGAGTATGCGCAAAGCGGGGAGGGTTTGAAGACCCTGATCGAGTTTCCCTGACCTGCACTGGTGTGTAAATAATCGGAAAGAGGATACAATGATGAAAAAGGTGCTGATATCGCCGAGGTCACTGACAAAAGAAGGTCATCCCTCTTTTATTAAGCTGAAAGAAGCGGGTTATGAGATCGTTCTCACCACTCCGGGCAAACAGCCGTCGGAAGAGGAGCTTTTAGACAAGCTCCCCGGCTGTATCGGATATCTCGCAGGCGTCGAGAGGATATCGAAAAAGGTGCTGGAAGCCGCGAAAGGGCTCAAGGTCATCTCCCGGAACGGAAGCGGAATAGACAATATCGACCTTGAGACATGCGAAAAACTCGGGATCACGATCCGCACGACCGAAGGGGCCAATGCGAAGGGCGTCGCCGAGCTCACCATCGCGCTTATTCTCGCACTCGTACGATGGATTCCGTTTCACGACTATGGGATGAAGAATGAAAAGTGGGAGAGGAAGAAGGGAATGGAGATTGAAAAAAAGACGCTTGGGCTTATAGGATGCGGGCTCATAGGAAAAGAGACCGCTGTCCGTGCGCTCGGCCTCGGGATGCGGGTTATAGCATTCAGGAGAAACCCCGATAGATCCTTCGCTCCGTCGGACATGTTCAGTTGGGTGCCGTTCGAAGAGCTCTTGGAACGGTCCGACGTGGTGAGTCTTCACCGTCCGGCAAATCCGGACGGCGAACCGATAATCACGAAAGATGGTATTGTAAAGATGAAGAGGGGAGTGTACATTATCAATACTTCGAGAGCGAGCCTCATAGAGGAAAAGGCCGTCTTGGATGCGCTCGAAGACGGGCACATCGCGGGATTTGCCACGGATGTGTATGCGGTCGAGCCTCCGGAAGAGTACCGCCTCGTGAAGCATGAGAGGGTTATCGCTACTCCGCATCTCGGCGGTTTTACGTCGGAGAGCGTAGACCGGGCGACGGTCGGTGCGATCGAAAATATTATTGCGACACTAAAATAGCATTTATGGGAGGAATGGCTGTGGAATTGGAAAAACTCAAAGAACGGATGTGGAAGATGGGCGTAGTTCCCGTCATCGCGATAGAATCGCCCGATCTCGCACTGCCGATGGCGGACGCCCTCATCGAGGGAGGACTCGCGGTTGCGGAGATAACCTTCAGGACAGAGGCGGCCGCCGAAGTCATCAAGGCTTTGAGACAGTCTCGGCCAGATATACTTCTCGGCGCGGGAACGATACTCTCGATCGAGAACCTCGAGAAAGCGAAAGAGTGCGGCGCGGTGTTCGGTGTTTCTCCGGGACTGAATCCTCTTATCATGAAGAGGGCGAACGAGATCGATTTCCCCTTTTTCCCCGGTGTAGTGACGCCGTCCGAGATCGAGCAGGGTCTCGGTTTTAACACAAACGTTCTGAAGTTCTTTCCTTCGGAGGCTTCCGGAGGAACCGCGATGATAAAGGCGGTCTCCGCACCCTATGCGCATCTCGGGGTGAAGTTCATACCGACCGGGGGCGTGACTATTAACAACCTCAAAGAGTATCTCAAGCTGCCGCAGGTTCTCGCAGTGGGTGGAACGTGGATCGCCAAGAAGGAGATGATATCGGAGAAGCGATGGGATGATATCAAGAAGAACGCCGCCGAAGCCCGCGCGGTTTCGAAGCGGGTGAGAGGATAATCGACAGAGAAGAGACGACGGAGGAAAGAATGAAACCGGTGGTATCAGGCAATATGGTGACAAAGCCCTTTTTTGTGGGATGGGACCCGAAGGATGCGGTCATGGACGATCCAGACAACCATATCGAGAGGTACTTGGACAAACTCACGAGAATGTGGATCGATCCCGATGCTGCCAAGAGGCATCTCAAAAAGAAGGGCAACCCGCTCGTCTATGAGGTATACGAGAAGGAGATACCCCAGCGGGACGGGGAGATCCAGTTCTGCTCGAGCATTACGCATCCGGGAAAGATCGGCACCGAGTATTTCATGACCAAGGGGCACTTTCACAAAAGGCGGGACACCGCCGAGATCTACTACTGCCTCAAAGGCAGGGGTTTCATGCTCATGGAGAGGGAAGACGGCGAGCACTATCTTTTGGAGATGCGTCCCGGGCGGACGGTATATGTACCCGGTGATTTCGCGCATCGCTCGATCAATGCGGGAGACGAGCCTTTGATATCGCTCGCCGTGTATCCGGGGGACGCCGGACACGATTACGGCAGTATCGAAACGAGCGGTTTCAGGTATGTAGTGGTTGAAAAGGACGGCAGGCCGGAGATGATAGAAAATCCCCGGTACGGACGAATGCTGGAATGAAATACTCATCGCGACGGCCGGCGTTCGAAATAACATTACGATTTTTTCACATATGCGATAATTGCCGGTCTTGATTGCCGTATGGAGGGTGTTCAATAATTTTTAAGACCGGATATACGGTGACGCCCGGCCGCCCGATGCGGGTTTTCTTCAGGAAATATAGTAAAAAGAAAACGAAGCCGTATTCTTCGGTAACAATCGTGTTTCCGATCGGAGACGGAGGGAGAGACGTAGATGAAAGAGTTCAAGGGCGCCTATATGGGAAAGATACTTCGCGTGGATCTTACGAAGAAAGCGTCCCGCACCGAAGACTTGAAGGGGGAGGATCTCAAGCTTCTTCTCGGGGGCAGGGGGCTCGGCGCGAAGATCTACTATGACGAGATAGGGCCGGATGTCGACCCGTTCGACGAACGGAACAAGGTGATCTTCATGACCGGGCCCTTGACGGGGGTGAGACTGCCGTCCACAACAAAGTTCCAGCTGGCCACCAAATCGCCGGAGACCGGCAGGTACCTCTGCTCCAACTGCGGAGGGGATTTCGGGCCTCAGCTGAAGCGGGCGGGATATGACGGGCTGATTGTGGAAGGAAGTTCGGATGACTGGACATCCATCATTATTAAGGACGGTGATGTGAGCTTCATCGATGCATCATCATGGAAGGGATTCAACTCGGATATAACGCTCCAACGCTTGAAAGACTCGATAGGCGATGCCCGCGCAGGGTGTATGTCCATTGGACCTGCCGCGGAACGTCTCGTTCGTATCTCTTTTATCAACGTCGACAACAGGGCGTTCGGTCGCGGGGGAGCGGGAGGGGTGCTCGGCGCCAAGCGGCTCAAGGGGATCGCGGTGAAGGGTTCCGGCAGGGTGCCCGTCGCAGATCCGGAGAGGGTGAACCAGATATGGAAGGAAGCGGTCAAGGACCTCAGAACATCCCGTGCCAATCATACGAAATACGGGACCCCTCAGTACATCGAAGCCATCAACGAGTTCGGGTGCATGCCGACCCGCAACTTCCAGACAACGTTCTTCGAGAGGATCGAAGGCGTAGATGCACATACGATGAAAAAACGGTACTATGTAAAGAATTTTCACTGTTTCAACTGTCCGGTCGGCTGCGGCATGGTCTGTGAGGTAAAAGAGGGTCCCTTTGCCGGGGCGCGGGCGAGAACCGAGTATGAGACGGTTGCACTTTTAGGGCCTAACTGCGGGGTGGATGATTTCGGCGCCATTGTTGCGGGAAATCAGCTTTGTGACGAAATGGGAATCGATACCATGTCAGGAGGTAATCTCGTCGGCCTGACAATGGAGCTTTTCGAGCGCGGTCTTATAACGAAAGAACATACCGACGGTATTGAGGCGAAATTCGGCAGCGGGGAGGCGATGGTTGGGCTGCTCCGGCTCATAGCGGAGAGAAGAGGAATAGGCGATCTTCTTGCCGAGGGGGCGAGAGGTGTTATGAAAAAGCACCCGGAGTGGGCTCCCTACATCATGGCCGTTAAGGGCCTGCCGTATGCGGCGTATGACCCGCGCGGCTTCTACGGAAACGCGTTGACCTACGGGACGTCGAGCAGGGGCGCATGCCACAACGTCGGCGGATGGACGATACGGGCGGAGCTTCAATCCGGCGATTATGACAGATGGGCGCTCGAGGGAAAGGGAAAGCTCGTGAAGCAGATACAGGACAATCGTGCGTACGTGGACAGCCTCGGCATATGTACCGTGGTACGAGGCTCGATGGATTTCCGCGACCACCCCGCAAGCGATGTGATGGAGGCTGTAACCGGGTACGGTTTTACCCCGGATCTTATGAACATCGGTACGAGGATATACAATCTCGAGCGTTTGATTCTCAGCCGTGAAGGTGTGAAAAGAAAAGACGACCAGCTTCCCCCGCGGACCGTGAATGAGAAAGTGCCGTCCGGCCCGAGCAAGGGGAAGTTTTTAACACGCGAGATGTACAATCTCATGCTCGACGAGTATTACGAAGAGCGCGGGTGGGACTCGGACGGTGTCCCGAAAGAAGAAACGGTGAAGCGATTGAAGCTGCATACCCTGTTGTCGTAGAATAACTTCGTATGCTTTTTATTTTTGGAATAGTTGGGAGTTATACGAATCCCGAGGGCTCAACGGGCCCGGTGTGCTTCGCGGAGGCCGAACCGAGAGGTAGCCGATAGAGAATGAAGGTAAGAGTGACGGTAAAATATCTCTCCGCATTAAGAGACCGGGCCGGCACGGCGAACGAGGTGTTTGTTATGCCGGCGGGCAGTGTTCTTCGCGATCTGACGGCCCGTATCGAGAAAGAACGGGGAATTTCGCTTCCGGATCCGTATGTAATGATAGTGCTCAACGGAAAGGGAATACGCCAGCATTCTAGGAGGCTCGATACCGGTCTCTCCGACGGCGACACGCTCCTTCTTCTTCCCCCCGTCTCGGGAGGGTGACGGGCCGATTCCCGCCGCCGGATCGGTATATTCTGCCCCATATACCCGGATACAAAACGATCGGATAGCTCTGTACCGTTTGGGGAAGGAAGTTAACCCGACGAACCGGGCCGGTAGGAAACCGTTGCGCTGCGACGGGCCTGCATTACACAAGGCATTATGGTAAAGAAAACACCCGTGTGAACTCCACGATCTCCGGCTCGCCCACCCCCCTTTTTTGCAGGATGCCGCAGGCTTCTGAGGGGTCTTCCTGCAGCCGGCCGGTAAACCGCTGTACGACCAGTATGAAGTCGTCGAACTTTTTCGTCAGTATCGAAAGAAGAAGGGGGCGGAATATCCTGCAGAGAATATCGAGAAGTAATCCGTCCACACAGACCCAGAACTCGAGATCGTTTTTAGTAGTGCCCCCGTACGTTTCCTCGAAACCGATGCGTGCGACGACATCCGCGCTTATCGTAGTAATCGCCCTACTCGATATCCAGCCGTGTCCCGCGTACTCGCGTACGGTATATGCGCCCGGTTCCCGCCCGCCTTCTCCGATGAGACCGAAGACACCTTCGAGGCCGGACTCATCCTCCGCATGGAACCGACCGGGTCCGGTCTCACGGATGCGGAGTGTGTGAATGCCGTACTCGTTGAGAAGGATCGAGGCGACAAAAAGATTGTCGAGCAGGTAGGTCATCTGTTCCGAGGTAAGGCTGAGAGAGAAGCCGTTGATTTCCTTATGAAAGGTGGGGTCTTGTTTGACATTCTTTGTCCCTCCCGGTACAGGGTCGCTTTGGGCGTAAAGGTTTACCGACGTCAACCGTACGATGATGAGAATTAGGATAACGATCGCGCTGCGGGTCATACTCCTCACTCGACTGAATGCTTCGGCGTCTACGATGAGGTGCCGATTAAACGGCACGAAAGGACGGGAAAATAAAAAACCGCGTGAACCGGCCTTCAGGATTTTATCGATTCTTCGAACTCTTTCGCATTCATGATCTCAAAGAAGAGGGAGTACCCGCTCTTCAAACGCAGCTGAAAAACCTTCTGTGTAAAGAGAAGAGTCAGCCCCCCCAGCGGCTTCGTAGCGGTGTCCGGGAGTATGCCGGAAATGCAGTTAAGGGCCGCGTTCTTGGAGACGAGCTTGATTTCGGCTATATCGTCCACTTTCAGGTCGAACTCGGTTTTTTCGTAGGATCTTTTTCTGTTCATGATCTTGTAAATCCAGTTGTCCTTTTCGAAATCCTCGAAGATAACCGTATTGTCGATGATATAGAGAAGGCCGCCGAGATTTACCGCGGCATCGTGTGATTTTCCGATCAGGGTCGCAAAGGTGAAGAAGCGTACTTTTCCGCCTTTTTCTTTTTCACGTTCAGCCCAGAATTTTTGTGCATCCACGTTGTTTCTTTCGAACATCGGTCCTCCTCCGTTTTTGTACCGCACTCCGGTACGGCGAAAAAGTGATGAAGACTCACTTCTTCTTCATTATATTACAGTATAGCAAGAAATCGGTTTTCGGTGAACTAGAAAGAGCACCGTAAGGGGGTAATTCGGCCCCGTCGAAAAAGGCGGCGGGCCGGTTTCACCGTATGCTATTCACAGCAATATCTGCGCCTGAAGGGGAATGATCATGAAACACACGCTTTCATGCCTCGTGTACAACCGCCCTGGTGTGCTTGCCAAGATCGCGCACACCTTCGCGGAGGAGGGTATCAATATCTACTCGCTGGCGGCGGGTGAGGTGGAAGAGGAGGATAAATCGCGCATGACCATCGTCGTCGATGCGGACGACATCACGGTCCGGCGTGCGGAAAACCACTTGACGGAGATGGATGAGGTAATCAAACTATTCGACCTCCAGGAGCAGGAACTTATCGCAATGGAGCTTCTGCTCATAAAGGTACGTATCAAGCCGGAAAAAATCCCGCAGACCCTGCAGATCGCCGAGCTGTTTCACGCACAGGTAATCGCGGTTTCGGAGGAATCGATGGTACTCACCCTCGCGTCGGAGGAGAAGCGGATCGACGGTCTTGTCAAGCTGCTCAAGCCGCTCGGAATCGAGGAAATGTCACGCTCGGGCAAGCTCGCCGTCAGGGGCATGGGATAGCGACGATCGTTTCCCGTTTCATACGGCACCGGTTTCACCCGTCCGGGGAGAGAAGGGGGCGTAATGCGAGACAAAAAAGGGGACATCTACGGCCTGCACGAGGTTCTGAACACCGCGCGCGATCTCCCTGCATGCAGGCTGGTCATCGTCGCGCCGTATGACGCCGCGACCCTGCTTTCCGTGAGTGATGCCCAAAGAGAGGGAGTTGTAAAGGCCCTTTTAGTCGGAGATGAGAAAAAGATTCTCGAGTGCGCCGAGAAAAACGGCGTTTCTTTTAGGGAGCTTCATGTGCTTCATTCGGAAGAGGAATCCATGGTCGAGCGGGCAGCCTCGATGCTGCGCAACGACAGGGCCGATATTATAATGAAGGGTATCGTGGGCACGGGGGATTTTCTCCACATCCTGCTCGACCCGAGGTGGGGGGTGCGAACCGCGCGGATCCTCAGTCATGTCGGGCTCTTCGAAATACCCGAGACAAGGCGGCTTTTTCTCATGTCGGACGCCGGTGTCAACATCCTTCCTAATTTTTCGAGGAAGATACATATCGTTGCGAATGCGGTGGATGCGGCGAGAAAGATCGGTATTAAAGAGATCAGGGTCGCGATGCTGGCAGCCGTAGAGAAAGTCCATCTTCCCGCAATGCCTGCGACCCTCGATGCATTTCTCATGGAGCGGTTTTCGCATACCGGATATTTCGGCCGCTGTGAGGTCGAGGGACCGTTCGCATTCGACAACGCAATCGATCCCGGGAAGGCGGATACGAAGGGCATTCGAAGCAGCGTCGCGGGGAGGGCCAACGTGCTGGTCACCCCGAACATAGAGACGGGCAACGTGATATGGAAGTCGATAACCTGCCTGCAGCGGGGCCAGGCGGCCGGCGTCGTCATGGGAGGGGCGTTTCCTATCGTCGTACCATCACGGGCGGATGACAGGGAGACGAAACTTTTATCGATAAAATTTTCACGCCTTCTTTTGGGAAAACGGCGCACAACACGGGGTGCGGGGAACGCCGCGTAAAACTGTTGCAGCACATCTGTTTTATCGCTATATTTCAATCACAACGTCTTGAAGACTCGGGTTCGGGGCCATGATATATCTCGCGAAAATAGTACGCCTTCTTTTTTCCCTGTATATATTGCTCATATTCGTAAGGGTTCTGTTCGTCTGGCTCCGGCCCAACATGTTCAACCCCGTTGTCCGGTTCGTCTATAATCTGACGGATCCCTACCTGAAGCTCTTCGCCGGTATCCGTTTCTTGAAAATAGGATATATCGACCTTACCCCGATCCTCGCGTTGTACCTTCTCTATCTTCTGCAGGAGCTGTCCTACCGGGTTCTTTTAACCGGTTATTTCAGCCTCGAGATACTGGCTTCAACGGTCATCATCCTGCTTTTCAGGTTCGTATACTTCATTCTGTTCATCTTCATTATTGCGGTAGGGCTTCGGCTGATACTTAGTATAGCCGGGCCGAGGGTGAACAACGCCTTCATTGCCATCGTATACTCCATATCCGAGCCCGTGGTGAAACCGCTCAAAAACTGGCTGAAGATCAGGGAAACCGGCCGGCTCGACGTGTATGCGCTTATCTCACTCGTGATACTCGTCCTCCTTCGATATCTGGTGCTTCCGAGGATACTCGGTCTCGTCAGCCTTCTGTTCAGGTAGCTGTAGTTGCGATATGCCGACGTGCGAATGACATGGGGAGGTACGGTAACGGGCGGAACCCGCCGTACCGAGTTCCGGACAGAGGCCCCGTGTGCCGGCGGGGAGCAGTAAGCTCCCAAGACCGCCCGAACATTCTTTTTTTGGAGATTGACGTGTATACATTTGAAGAGACGGAAAAAAAATACAGGGAGCTCGAGCAGAAGCTTCTGGACAACGCGGTACTATCCGACAAGAAGAGGTATGCCGAGATAACGCGCGAGTTCGACAGCGTGCAGAAGATCATGAACGAGCAGAAACGCATGGTGGAGTATGAAAACGAGATTGCGGAATACGAACAGTTGCTCGATGAGGTGACGGAGGGGGATACCAGAGAACAGATCCAAAACGAGATCGCCGAGCTTTCGGAAAAAATGGAGGCATCCAAAAAAAAAGTGCTTCTGGCGCTGATTCCTCCCGACCCCCTGAGCGGTAAGAACATTATCATGGAGATCCGCGCGGGAACGGGCGGGGACGAGGCCGCGCTCTTCTGTAGTGATCTTTTCAGGATGTATTCGCGATACTGCGAGCGGCGCCGGTGGCGCGTGGAGATCCTGTCGAGCCATGAGATAGGTGTCGGGGGGTTCAAGGAAATCGTCTTCAGTATTTCGGGAAAGGACGTCTATCAGCGGCTGCGGTTCGAAATGGGAGGGCACCGGGTCCAGCGGATCCCGGTCACCGAATCCGGCGGGAGGATCCACACCTCCGCCGTTACCGTTGCGGTACTGCCGGAAGCGGAGGAAACGGATGTGGTGGTCTCGCATGATGATCTGAGAATCGACGTATACAGGGCGAGCGGACACGGCGGCCAGCACGTCAATACTACGGATTCCGCCGTTCGGATAACTCACCTCCCGAGCGGCCTCGTCGTCACCTGTCAGGACGAGAAATCCCAGCATAAAAATAAAGAGAAGGCTTTGAAGGTTCTCAGGGCGCGGCTCTTCGAGCTCGAAGACAAGAAACGAAAGGCCCAGGAAGCGGCGGAACGGAAGAATCAGATCGGGAGCGGAGACAGATCGGAGCGTATCCGTACCTACAACTTCCCGCAGAACAGAGTTACCGATCACCGGATAGGCTTCACGCTGTACAAGCTCGATCTTGTCATGGAAGGCGAAATAGATGAAATTCTCGATGCACTCAACGAGAACGATGCGAGGATACGTCTCGAGAGTATCGGTATGAGCGTGTAGCGAAATGAATACGGGAATCCGGTCAAAGGAAGCGGCGCCGTGCCGAAAGAAGCCGGGAAGAGGGACGGTGGACGGTCCGGTGGACGGTCCGGCGGACGTGTATCGGCTCGTCACAGAGAGCGTTCCGAAGCTATCTCTCACGGATGTGTACTGCCTGCTCGGTCATGCGACGAAAAGAAGAAGGGAATTCTTACTCACCCATCCCGAGTATGTCCTGAAAAAAGAAGAGCTTTATCTTTGGGAGGAGTACAAAAAACGCCGTATACAGGCCGAGCCGTGCGCCTATATAACGGGAAAGAAAGAGTTCTATTCGCTGGTTTTCGAGGTGAACGGGCATACGTTGATACCGAGGCCGGAGACGGAGCTTTTGGTCGATGAGGTGATCGGCCTCTCTCCATCCAGCGTGCTCGATGTCGGGACGGGATGCGGCAACATCGCAGTGGCGGTTAAATCGCGGCTGAAGGAATGCGAGGTTTTCGCGACAGACAAAAGCAGGCGGGCGCTTGAGACTGCTGAAAAAAACGCGCGCAGGATACTCGGGGCCGGTGCGGTGACATTTATTCACAGCAGTTTTTATCAGGCGGTAGGGGAGCGTCTTTTCGATGTTATAGTGAGCAATCCGCCCTACGTGAAGCGGAGGGATATCGCGTCGCTTGCCGGGGAGATCAAAGAGTATGAACCGCATGATGCGCTCGACGGCGGTGAAGACGGGCTCGACGCCTACAGATCGATACTCGGGGATGGAGGGCGGTTTCTCGCGCAGAGCGGAAGAATCGTCCTCGAGATAGACGGCAGGCTTTTAGACGGTATCGGTTTTCTCGCACGGGAAAACGGTTATTTTATTGAGAAGACGAAGAAAGATCTCGCGGGAAAGGTCAGAATGGCGGTTGTAAGGAAAGCGCTATGAAGCAGCAGACAGCAGTGCCTCAAATTGAAGAATACATAGACATGCAGGCACCGCGCATTACAAATGAAAAACTCCTTCGAACGGCCTACGAGTTCGCGAAGCGTGCGCATCAGACGCAGAAGCGGTTATCCGGAGAGCCGTTTATCATACACCCGCTCAACGTCGCGAAAATACTTTTCGAGATGGGATTCGAGGAGAACGTTATCGCCGTCGGGCTGCTCCATGATACGGTCGAGGATACGGGAGTCACCCTCGAAGACCTGACGAGGGAGTTCGGGGCGGATATCGCCGATCTCGTGGACGGTGTAACGAATATATCGAGAATACGATCGGAGAATATCAAGCAGCACCAGGCCGAGAATATACGGAAGATGCTCCTGTCCATGGTGAAGGATATCAGGGTCATACTGATAAAGCTCGCGGACAAGCTCCATAACATGAGAACCCTCCAGTGGCTGGACGATAAGAAGGCCCAGCGTATCTCGAAGGAAACGGTCGATATCTATGCGCCGCTCGCAGGGAGGCTCGGTATGGCGCGGGTCAAGGTCGAGCTCGAGGACCTCGCCCTGAAGTGGATAGACCCCGAGTTCTACAAGGATCTAAAGCACAATATAGTGCAGCAGAAGGACAAGCGGGAGCGGTATGTCGAGAACATCAAGCACATACTATACAGGGAGTTTTCCGACTACGGTATCGAGGCGCGGATCGTCGGCAGGGCCAAGCACTTCTACAGCATATACCAGAAGATGAAGGAGAAGGACAAGAGCTTCGACGAGATATTCGATCTGTATGCCATCCGCATCCTCTGCAAGACGGTCAGGGAGTGCTACGAGATTCTCGGCGCGGTGCACAAGCTGTGGAAACCGGTTCGGGGAAGGTTCAAGGATTACATAGCCATGCCGAAAACCAACATGTACCAGTCGCTTCATACGACCGTCATCGGTCCCGATGGCAAGGCGATCGAAGTACAGATCAGAACCGAGCAGATGAATGTCATCGCCGAGGAGGGCATAGCCGCACACTGGGCATACAAGCTCGGTAAACGCAACCTCGACGGAATAGAAAAAGAGCTCACCTGGCTCAAGAAGCTGAAGGGATGGAAGGAGAGCCTCGACAATCCCTCCGGTTTCATGGAGGACCTGCAAAAAGACCTCCTCGAAGAGGAGATATACGTATTCACGCCCAAAGGCGATGTTATGCAGCTTCCAATCGGCTCCACGCCGATCGATTTCGCGTACAAGATACACACGGAGGTCGGCCACCGCTGTATCGGAGCGAAGGTGAACGGCCGCATCATCCCGCTCAGAAAACCGCTCAAGAGCTGCGAGGTCGTCGAAATACTGACCTCCAAGAACGGCACCCCCTCCCGTGAATGGCTGGATGTCGTGAAATCGTCCCGCGCCCGTCACAAGATACGGGTATTTTTCACCCAGCAGGAGGAAAAGAAAGACGCTCTCAAAGGGCAGGAGCCGCAAAAGGCAAGTGAGAAGCAGAAACACAAGAAGCAGCCCGGCGACGATTCGGCGGGAAAAAAAACGGCCGAATCAGGCCTATCGTCTTTGGGTGCCCTGGAGCTCGGCCTCGTTGCCGAGGGGGAGAAAAACGTGCAGCTCAGGCTCGCGCAGTGCTGCACCCCTCATCCGGGGGATGATATCATAGGATATATCACGAGGGGAAAGGGCATTACCGTCCATCGCTCAGACTGCAAAAACCTCCGGGCACTGAAGGATTATGCGACGCGTAAGATAGCGGTCGAGTGGACGGAGAAGACGAAGAAAGCGTACTCGCTGGATATACTCTCGAAAGACAGGCCGGGGCTTCTTTTGGACATTTCATCCGCCATTGCGAGCTCAAATGCAAATATCATAGAGATGCACCTCAAATCCAACCATGACGGGTTCGTCAAAGGCTCCTTCCGGATACAAATTCAGGACGAGCAGCAGCGAAAGATACTCCTGAAGGACCTGCGTTCCATAAAGGAGATAGTCGCCCTCCAGTTCAGGTAACGCCGATTCCTCCTGTTACAGCCGGTATAAAAAAATAGAAAAAATTGCAAGAAAACGATTGACAACTTTTGAAATTCCTGTATTATTTTAGAAAATGTGGGGAAAAGTGGTGATTCTTCCCAATTCGTGGTATATTGTTGTAAACAGGTTCTGATACATGGGGGGAGGGGAACTTTATATACTCTTTATTCGGGCTGTGCGGTGAAGCCCGTGATATGGGGTTTTAGCGGCCGCCCGAAAGAAACAGTCGAACCATTATACGAAAGACAGTACGAAGAGAGCCCAAAGAGATGTTCATAGGCGAATACCGGCATACTCTCGATGACAAGGGACGCATCGCGATACCGGCAAAGCTCCGGTACTCGAAGATCGGAGAGGACGAGTACTGGGTCGCAACAAAGGGCTTCGATCGCTGTCTTTTTCTGTACCCGAAGGACGAGTGGGAGAGGATCGTCAACAAGATAAACGAGCGGCTTACTTTCACCAAAAAGGAGGACCGTTCCTTCTTGCGTATGTTCATATCGCCTGCAACCGAACAAACAGTCGACCGGCAGGGGAGGATAGCGATACCCACGAGCCTTCGCGAGTATGCGGGGATCCAGAAGGAGGTCGTTACTCTCGGAGCGGTCAACAGGATCGAGATCTGGAGCGAGGAAAACTGGAACCGGTACAAAGAAGAGAACGAGAAGAGCTTCGACGTGATCGGAGAGAAGATAGCGGACCTTAGTCTGTGAGGGGTGTAATCGAAAGAGCGAACTCCTTTGGGAGGATCAATGATCGTTCATGAGCCAGTTATGGTGCGGCAGGTTTTAGAGGTCCTCGACATCCGACCGGGCGATACGGTCTTGGACTGTACGCTCGGAGAGGGCGGTCATACAGCCCATTTCCTCGAAAAGGCTTCGTGTGGGATCGTCATCGGGATAGAGCAGGATGAAGAGGTGCTTGCACGGGCGAAGGAACGGTTCCGCGAACAGGAAGACAGGTTCATTCCGGTTCAGGGAAACTTCAGCAGCTTGCAGAAGATCGTCGCGAACCATACCGGCAGTCAGGTGGACAGGATATTTTTCGATCTCGGTATATCCATGTACCATTTTAAAGAAAGCGGCAGGGGTTTCTCCTTTTCCAAAAACGAGCCGCTTGATATGAGGCTCGACAGATCGAGGGCAATGAGCGCCGCGGATGTTGTAAACGGCTTCGACGAAAAAAAGCTCGCCGAGATCGTATGGGCATACGGCGAGGAACGGTTCTCGAATCAGATTGCAGCGGCGATAGTGCGGCGAAGAAAGTTAAAGCAGATAACGATGTCAAAAGAACTGGCCGATATAGTAATGGAGGCCGTTCCGAAAAGGTTCTGGCCGAAGAGTATTCATCCGGCAACAAAAACGTTTCAGGCGGTGCGGATATTCGTCAACGACGAGATCGAAATCCTCGAGAAAGCGTTGAGAGACGGCATCGATACCCTTAAAGAGGGCGGAAGAATGTGCGTGATAAGCTTCCACTCCCTCGAAGACAGGATTGTAAAATCCCTGTTCAGGGAACTGGCGAAGGGGTGCACCTGCCCTCCCGACTTCCCCGTGTGTGTATGCGGTAAGCGGAAGGTCGTGAAGGTACTGACCAAGAAGCCGCTTATCGCGCAACAGGAGGAGGTGGGTGTGAATCCGGCGTCGCGAAGCGCGCGCCTGAGATGTGCTCTGAAGCTGACGAACGACGCAGCTTTTCTTGCCAGCATGAAGGTGACTGCATGAAAGGGAATGTCGAATGAGCCGCGTAACCGGGATCATTGCGAAGAAGGTTCTCAAGCTTACGGTCTTTTTCGGAGTCCTTTTCTCCCTCCTATTCTG
>JAFGTF010000109.1 GCA_016934265.1 Spirochaetota bacterium | reverse complement strand
CATTAAGATGGTGAAAGATATCTTATAAAACACGTCTCTCGCATCTAAATGTGAACGACTATCTTTAAAGTACAAGTGCACCCCATTTGTCTTGTGCTCACCGTGCGTCCGGTATATAATTTCTCGGAGGCGAAAATGGACATGGAAACAAGGATCAAAACGCTCGGTGCGCTACGGCTAAACAACCTCTACGGATCCGATTTCCTGCTCACATGGGACAAGTCGGACGAAGAGATCTCGGGGATTCTCCAGGCGACTGAAATACTGAAGGCGCTCCGTGACAACAACCGCCGTACCCGAATCTTCTCGAGCGGCCTCGCGGTATCGATCTTCCGCGATAAATCCACACGGACCAGGTTCAGCTTCGCGGCTGCTGCGAACCTGCTCGGGCTTGCGGTGCAGGAGCTCGACGAGACGAAATCGCAGGTCTCGCACGGCGAGACGGTGAGAGAGACGGCCACCATGATCTCCTTCTTGACGGAGGTCATCGGCATCAGGGACGATATGTACATCGGCGAGGGGCACACGTATATGAAGATGGTGTCCGATGCGGTGCGCGAGGGCTTCCGTGAGGGAATCCTGCCGCAGCTCCCCGCGATCGTCAACCTGCAGTGCGACATCGACCATCCCACCCAGACCATGGCGGATCTCATGCACCTCGTCCGTCATTTCGGCGGCGTCGACAAGCTGCGCGGCAAGAAAATCACCATGAGCTGGGCCTACTCCCCCTCGTACGGCAAGCCGCTCTCGGTTCCCCAGGGTGTAATCGGGCTTATGACCCGGTTCGGGATGCATGTCGTCCTCGCTCATCCGGAAGGATACGGCCTGATGCCCCGGGTCATGGAGATAGCAGTCGAGCAGAGCGAAAAATCCGGCGGCAGCTTCGAAGTCACCGATTCCATGGAGGAGGCGTTCTCAGGGGCGCATATCGTGTATCCGAAGAGTTGGGCTCCGTATCACGTGATGGAGAAACGCACGACTCTCCTCTCGAACGGCGACATAAGGGGTCTCGAAGTTCTGGAAAAAGAGTGTCTCGAATACAACAAGAAATACATCGACTGGGAGTGTACCCAGAGTCTCATGAAGCGTGCGGACGACGCCCTCTACCTGCACTGCCTTCCCGCGGACATATCCGGCGTAAGCTGCGAGCGGGGGGAGGTTGAGGCGTCGGTATTCGAACGGTTCAGAAAAGCCACCTACACACAGGCGGGATACAAACCGTATATCATCGCGGCGGTGATCTTCCTGAGCAAGGTGAAGGACCCGGCCGCGGTATTGAGTGAATTTTCGAAAGGTACCGGCAGAAGGGTATTTTAGGGTGACTGAAAAGATACCATTCACGTGATCCTTCCCGTAGAGGATGCGTTCACTCTCCAGGCAGGCATACTGAAAGGCACAGGTCTTCGTCTACAGTCCTTCATACGAAAGACCGAAAGGCTTCCCCTTGACGAACCGCCCCTGGCCCTCTTTTCCCGAGGAATTCGCCGTTATCGAATACGAGGCTCCCGCGGAGGTAGTCTTTCTCCGGTTTTCCTATATACTCCATACCCCCGTATGTATTGAAGTGCTGCCATGGAAGCTGTCCTTGACGCTGATGGCGCCCTTCGCCTTAGGGTTGAAGAGGACGACATCCGCGTCGGAGCCGACCGCCAGCGTCCCCTTCCTGGGATACAGCCCGTTGATCTTCGCGGGCGTCGTGGCCCACAGCCGTACGAACCGCTGCTTCGTTATCCTGCCCGTATCGACTCCGTTCGTCCAGAGAACCTGAAGGCGATCCTGGAGCCCGGGGGCGCCGTTTGGAATGCTGGTGAAATCCCCTTTGCCGAGATGCTTCTGCTTTGCCCAGTCGAATCCGAAGGGGTCCGAGCTCACGCACCGCAGCCAGTCTTTTTGTATCGCCTCCCAGAGAGATAGGTACACTCCGTCTCGACTATCGGCGGCCGAAAAACGGCATAGTAGGTGGGGTCGACGTTTCCCACGGCAATACAATGTTTCTGCAGCACGTCGCTCATGTCCGCGTTTTCCGCATGGACCATTATCGTAACACCGGAATTCTTGGACGCCTGCAGCGCCTTGAAAACGGAATCGTTGTCTCAATGACAGGGCATTCCCTTATAAGCCATGAAGAGCTTGAACGTCGGAACACCGAAATCCGGGAGACTGTCTATCTCCTTGAAGAGCGCCTCGTTCGGGTCGAATAGGACACCGTGGAAACCGTAGTCGCACCTCGCCTTCGGCACCGCTTTCTCTTCGTTATACCGCTCGATCGATTCCTTCAGGCTCTTCACTGTCTTTTGATTTGCAAAATCAACAATAGTCGTCCTGCCTCCCGCGATCGCTACGTTCGAATGCTCGAAGCCCCTCACCGTCGCCGTTTTGAAGGTGAAGTTGAAATGCGTATGCTGGTCGACGCCGCCGGGAAGAACATAGAGGCCCTGCGCGTCCACCACTTCGTCCGCGCGCGTCGAGATTTTTCCCGACGGCCGAGACGGTCTCGCCTTCGATTAGAAGATCGGCCTCATACTCGTCCGACGCGGTGATAATCTATCCGTTTTTAATCAGAAGACTCGTTTCGCAACACTCCTCATCCTGAAATTTTTGCCCCTTTTTCGGATCGTCTGCCGGATGCGGCCTCCTAAGACCCCGCCAGGTTCCTCAACGTCTGAGTGAGCACCTTCGCGCCGGTCTCTATATCCTCCCACTCGGTCCATTCCATAGGCGCATGGCTGATCCCCCCGACGCTCGGTACGAATATCATACCCGTCTTCACGCGCGAGGCGATGTTCTGAGAATCGTGGCCTGCCCCGCTGTTCATCCTCATGGTCCGTACGCCCGTTTGTGCCGCGGATTTTTCGATGATATCGACCACCTCGGGTGAGAGAGGTTCGGGGGAGTGGAACGGAGGAACCGATACATCGACGGACACGCCGTATTTCTCCTCGAGGGCTTTCAGCGCTTCCGACACCTCACCCTTCAGTGATTCCATGTGCGCCGGGACTACGTCACGGATGTCGATGCCGAGCTCGACTCTTCCGGGAACGATGTTCGTTCCGTTGGGAAATACGGTGAGCTTCCCCACGGTACCGACGGTCGCGGAACCGAGTTTGTCGACCATCTCATTCGCCCGTTTTTCGACAAACAGGATGATCTCCGCTGCTGCGACGAGGGCGTCTTTTCTCATCTTCATCGGAGTCGTCCCCGCGTGGTTGCCCTCCCCCCTTATCGTTGCATAGACCCAGGTGATGCCTGCGATGTTCTCTACGATTCCGATAGGCATCTTCTTGTTGTAAAGAACGGGGCCCTGCTCTATATGAAGCTCCACGAAATACTCGACGTTTTTCAGATCCATCACGAATTCGCCCGCATATCCCGAATTCTCAAGCACCTCCTTCAGCATCCGCCCCTCGGGGTTCTTTCTTGCAAGAGCATCCTCGTAACTCATCTTTCCGACAAGCGCCGTGCTGCCGAGAAGCGTCATTCCGAAGGCCGATCCCTCTTCACCCGTGAAGACAGCGACCTCTATCGGTCTCCTGTTCGTGTATCCTTCGTCGTTGAGCCTCCGCACCGCTTCGATCGCACTGAAGACGCCCAGAGCACCGTCGAGCTGTCCGCCGTTGACCACGCTGTCGAGGTGGGACCCGCACATGACGGCCCCCACACCCGGGTCGCTCCCCTTTTTCCTGCCGAAGATATTTCCTACCGCGTCCATCCTCACGTCGAGACCGGCCTCCTCCATCTTCTCCATCGCGTACGCTCGCACTTTCGCATTCGCTTCTGTACCGGTCGGCCTCGTGACCCCGTTCTCGGGATCCAATATATCAAAAGCATCCACTCGGCGCTCCGGCTCTCTCCCGAATCGACCGGACGCGACAATGTCCTCTTTCAGCCGGTTTTTCATAATTGCACACTCCCGCCTTGATAAAGCATCCCGTGCCCCCATTCTTCCCGGTCGAAGACACCCGCCGCACCAGCCAGCATGATCTAATCGAAGGGACATGCTCTCAGGCCCGATCTGTAACACCGCTCGCCCATGGAGGCGACACACCACCGATTCTCCTTACCGGCGGCTGTTCATAACGTAGAACGGTTTGAAATCGAGTTCCGGCCAGTCCTTGTAATAGTCATGATAATAGGGTTTTATCTCCTGCAGCTTTCGCGCGAACGCCCGCTGTTCGTCGCTGATTCCCTTGGCAGCCTGTTTTCTCACTTCCCCGTAGAGATCGTCGATATCGATCGTAAGAAACTTCCTATCCTCCATAACGACTTCCCCGCCGACAATGACCGTGTTCACGTGCACGCCCTTTGCGCGGTGTATGAATATCTCGGCGATATTGAGGTCGGGAGACATCCACGGATCTTCCATGATTTCCCCGAGGTCGACGAGAATCGCGTCCGCTTTCATCCCCGGTTTCAAAGCTCCCACTTCACCCTCGAATCCGCAGACCCTCGCGGCGTTCGTCGTTCCTATCTTCAACACATCGAACGCGTTGAGAGGGGGCGTATCGGCGAGATCGAAGCCCGATACCCTGTGGAGGTAATACATCATCCTAAGCTCCATTATCGCGTCTTCGTCGTCGTTGATTCCCTTGTCGTCGATGCCGAGCGCGACGTTTACTCCCTCCTTGAGAAGATAATACACGGGCGAGATGCCGTTGCGTACCGCGAAGTTGCAGCTCGGGTGATGAGTAGTGGACGCGCGTCTATCGGCCAAAAGCTCTATATCCGCCTCGTCGAGATAGACCGCGTGCCCGAGGACGAGGTTCTCATCGACAAGGCCCAGGTCGTTCAGCCTGAAGAGCAGCGACTTCCCGTATTTCCTGAGGCCGTACGCCTTCTGGTGCGGGGTCTGCAGCGTGTGTATGTGGATCGGGATTTTCCCGAGCTCGTCCGCCCGCCTCTTTACCCGCGTAAAAAACTCTTCCGTGGATCCCTGAGCCCAGCTCGGGCCGAAGATGATCCTGTTTTTCTCGCCGTTGTATCTTTCGTAGAGTTCCTCGAATATATTGAAATACTCCTCCACCACCGCTTCCTTGTCATAGTACACCATCGGCCTGCAGAACTTCTGCAGGTCGGGCGGCAGCGTCTCGAAGAACTTCTCGTCGTCGTATGCGAGCGTGTTTTCGTTTCGCATTCCCGGTGAATAAGCAAACCGTATGCCGACGTTGAAATACCCCTTTATTGCCTTGCTCGCGATCTCGCCGAGGTTGGGCGCCTCTCCCCAGTTGTTGTGATGCATCGTCGTACAGCCGCTTCGCAGGTGGCGAACGGCGCTCATCATCGCGTTGAGCTCTGGGTCGATATCCGGCATCTTCGCCCAGTCGATGAGTGCGTTTTCGAGAAAATCGTACATCGTGCCCCTCTGAATCGCACTCAGCCCCCACCCGTGACTGTGCCCGTCCACGAAACCGGGTAAAAGAAGCTGTTTTCCGTCGCCCTTCACCGCCGCCTTTGGATACTTCTTCTTCAGCGCCTTGAAGTCGCCGGACTCCACCACCTTTCCTTTCGAGAAACACACAGCGCCGTCATCCAGTATGCCCTCTTCCCCGGCCCCGGCGTCCGTTATCACCCATCTTCCCCTCGCAAGTATGTCCATAATATTTCCTCCCCTTTCAGATCTTCGGCCAGGGGGCCCGGATATATCAGGACCGACATCCCGGGCACTGAAGAGCCCGGGATGCACCGGCCGTGCCGCCAAGTAGCGGCCCGCTACTTGGCTGGCCGCTCCATTCCCACGAAACGAGCCAGAACTATGTAAACCACGAACCCGATCGGTAGCCCTATTATCCACGAAATCTCGACCTTCAAGAGAGAAATACCTGCCCCCACCACGAGTGCGATAATCGCCGCGAACGAGAAGCCCCTGGTATACCAGTAGGGACTTCCCTCCTTGACGTTGTACAGCGCATCGACGTCCGTCTTGCGTCTCCCGACAACCCAGAAATCCGCGAGCGTGATACCGATGATCGGTCCGAGAAAGCAGGAATACACACCCATGAACTTGAAATAGTTCTCACTTGTAAAAAGGATCCATGGGCAGGTGGCGACGGACACCACCGCACAGATGATAACGCCCAGCTTCCATGATATCTTTTTCGATATGTCCTGCAACGCATGAACCGGCGGCAGCAGGTTCAACGTGAGGTTGGAGGAAATCTGTGCGCCCAGCACGAACACGAGCATCACTATTCCCATGGCGGTGATCGGTGAGATCTCGAGAATTGCGGCCACTGGATCGGGCGTACCGGTCGCCATTCCGTAAAATATTCCGAGCAGAAGCATGTAGGCGTAACCCGGGGCGATTCCCGCGATGTGTCCGATCCAGTTGTTCGCACCCTCCCTTTTCGATTTTGCGAGGTGCCTCGACATGTCGGACACGTTTAACGCCCCCGTTATAATACACGCTACCCCCGCGGCAAATACCGTCCAGAAGCCGTACCCCCACGTTCCCTTAAAGGCGAACGCCTCGTACGACCTGAGGTCTTCGCCGGTCAGGAGAACCTGCACCAGCGTTAAGGTCATGACACCGATGAGTATGAAACCTCCCACCGTGTTGAATCCCTTCATCGCCTTGATTCCACCGAGCGCGAGGGCCACATTGATCACGAGAAAGATGAGATAGAACAACCAGACGTTGCCGAACCCCCAAAGTTTCTGCGTGATGGAATTAAGGGCAAGACCCCCCGCCCAGGTCGCGATCCCCAGCCAGCAGAGCGCGGGAAGAGAGCGTATGATAGTGGCGATCTTTGCGCCTTTCACACCGAAACTCGACCTGGCCTGAACCGCATATGGTACGCCCTTTCTGTAGCCTGGATAGGCGTTCAGTGCGAACAGAACCCCACAGAACACAGATGAGAATACGAGCGCCACCAATGCCTGCGTAACGTTCAGCGGTCCATACGGATGAATTGCGAAGAAGCCAACGGCGAAAATCATGACCACGATCATCGCCGCCCACCATACCGGTATGTAGGACCACAGCTTCATCGTCCTCCTGTCGTCCGGTATCGGGAAAAGTTCCTCGAGTTTCGTACCTTCTGTCTTGTCGCTCATTCAGTTCTCCTTTTTTATTTGGTTTTTGTGAAAATGACAAAATTTTGATGGAATTATAACATTAATACGAATTTTAACGAAGTATTTTATATAATATCACAGTACTGTCCCAACGTCTGATTTTCGAAACTGTCTAACTTGTTTAATACTAATATATTAGAACGAAAAAAGACTGTTATCGACTTG
>JAFGTF010000108.1 GCA_016934265.1 Spirochaetota bacterium | reverse complement strand
TGAACTCGTGTTTGATCTCGTCGCGGTAGAACTTGATCCTGTCGAGGTCTGACAACTGTTCCATACGGCTACTCCCCGGTGTGCCGGTTCGAGGACTACCGGCACACCGTCGGATTGAAATGAGGCACTCCTCCGCCTATAAATCCTTCAGTATAAAATACTGCAGTATTAAAATACTGCCGTCTGCGGCGCTTGTGCAAGCGGATTGATCCTCCGGGTCGCGCCGGTTCAGGGCAGGCACCGTTTCAGGCACGCGAGGCCGTATAGAAAATACAGATGACCGTCATCGACACCGGACGGGTCTTCCATATACCGTCCGACTATCCGGCCCGCCCTCCCTACAGCGAAACAGTCGCCGTGAAGAAGCGCGTCGGTACCGTTAGACCCGAGGTCCTCCCGAAGCCTGTCGATAAGGGACACGTTCTCCCTCAGCATGTCCCGGAAGGCGTTGCAGTCCCGAAAAGCCCGGTAATCAATGCGTTTTACGATACTAAGCGGGACGGAGGAGTGCCGTCTCGCGAGCATCGTCGACGGGTACTTGGTACTCCTGAGCGTGATCCTTCTCCCCCATTCCTGCGGCATTCTGCTCAAGAAATCACCGACCAAAAAGTCGAGATAGGGTAAACGCGCGGGAATCCCGTTCCGACGGAAGGCGGAATAGATAATCTGGTTGTTTCTCCCCTGGAGATGAAACTGCCCGTACAGATAGGTGAGCCAGAAATAGAAATAGTCGAAGTCGATACGCCGTATGACGTCACCGAAATAATGCTCGCAGAGCCATCCCTTGAACGCCGTAAGCCCCTCTGTGCTGCAGATATCCCTCAAGAGAGGGGCACTCGAGAATGCGGCTCTGATATCGGAGAATACGAACGAGAACAGGTACTCGGTCACCGTGTCGTGCGTGGGGGTATCGAAATGCGAAGCGCCGAAATAGCGCCTGCAGAACGAGAGAAAAAGCCGGGAACGGATCCCGTCTCTTTGCACCAGCCTGAAGAAAGAGGGACTGAACTGGTGGCTCTTGAGCTTGTTTTCCATCTCGTTCAGGACCCGGAACCGGTAGCGGCTGGCCTTCGTGAAGCCGAAGTTCTGAAGCGAATCCGATCCCTCTCCGCTGAATACGACCCCGCCGTTTTCAGACCGTTCCTTCAGAAAATCGGAAAGCGGAAAATAGAGCGGGCCCCCCGGGTGAAAAAAGGACTCCTCGCGGAGCGTCTCGGCGTCCCGCTCGAGGTAGCGCACCGCGCCCTCGGACGAGACGGCCGACTCCACGACCTCGATCCCGATGCCGTAGTGGCGGGCGATCCGCACCGCCCGATCGACATCGTGGCTGTTCGGGCATCCGCCCCATTTATCCACCAGCTTCGCGACAACGGCAAAAACCCTGCTTCTGTCGTATTCGGAAAGCAGCACATCGAGAATTATCGTCGTGTCCAGCCCGCCCGAGAGCTGCACTCAGTTTTCCGATCCGCTGCTCCGTGAGATAATCGAGCTCTTCATAATCTCCGCGAACGTTCCGATATCGCTGCGACCGTATCTCTCCATCCTCGAGGGAGCGACCCGCGCGGTGATTTCGAGCGATCCTTTCTTATACACCGCCCTCTGTGCGGGCCCCAGCTTGAATATGCCGTCGTATATCGTGTGTTTCGCAGGCGTGTATCCGAGGGAAAACAGGCAGATGAGACCGAACTGGTCGTACCGTGTATCGCCCCGAAGCGGCAGAATGTCTCCGATACTGGTGGAAAAAACGTATCCATCGGGCAGAGGGGAGTAAAAAAGCGGGACCCGTCCGTACCTGTCACAGAACAGCGTCACGGACCCCTCTTTCTCGTCGATCAGGGCTCCTGAAAAACACCCTTCGATCCGCTCGAGTAAGCCCTCCAGGCCGAAGGACCGGTAGAGATCCGCGACCGTCGCCTCGACGGGGTCCGCCAACAGCCGCACCTCTTTTCCCCGCCCGAGGTAGTAGTACAGCCGTCCCTCGAGGTAGAGCGACACGGACCCGTCGACCTCGACGGTTTTGCCGTCAGTATCTTTCCGTAAAGAGACGGGTCGCGCGTTTTCCGGAAGCTTGCGCTCTCTTTTTTTGTCTGAAAAAAACCCTCTGTTTCGTACCCGAAGCTTCACCGTTTCCCCCGGCTCGCGTTCTTCCCTCCAGAAAAGAATACCTACTATATCATATTCCGCATCTGTTTGTCGCGATATTTTTTGTATTCGAAGAATTTTCGATTTAGAGCTGCGGGATTTCTACGGCGTCCGGATGCACGCGCGGCCGGCCGTCGGTAAAGAGGGCCGCGGTATCACAACGACGGTCACCCCGACGGCTTGGTAAAAGGCCCCCCTCTTCAGCCTTGATCGTAATCATCGGCAGAAGAAGGGGGTGTGCGTCATACTCCGGTCTGGCGTCAGAGCGGTTTGACCGGCATATAGATGTCGACGACGGCCTTATGCTCCGGGTGTTGTTTCGGGTCGTTGAGGTACATCTCGAACGGGGGCCTGTCGTCCGGCTGGTACCCGGATTCGGGCAGCCAGGTTCCGTACAGGGCGTTCCACGCCGCCTCGTACTCGTCGCCCGCCAGCTCGAAATGGCCGACCGCGTACTTTCCGCCGTCAAGGGTCATCTTGCCCACCTCGCCGCCGACCTCGGTCTCTTCGGGGACGGTGATGCATACACTCGTCCTGAGCCTGCTTTCGTCCGTAACGTCCGGGTTGTCGTGGTATACGCAGAGGACCTTGGTCTTCGGGAATCTCAACAGGTCCCGTGCGCCCGCCCACCTGAACAGCGTGCTCATGAGCCGTTCGAACAGCGCTTCGTCTCCCTTGTACGGCCCGATGTGGCGCACGTACGCCACGTGCATGACCGGCACGTCAATGACGTCCACCTTGGGTTTCACCTCTTTCGCCATTTCAATCCTCCTCCACTTTTGGGATTTCGTATCCCCAGTATACGGGGAGGAGGTCTCTTCGTCTTTCTCTCCGTTGCTATTCGTTTTTCCGATATTGCGTTCTGTTTCACCCATCTTGCGTTTCTCGCGCCATCCGGTGGCGCTCGTGCCGAAGCACTCCCTGAACGCCCTGGCGAAAGCAGAGGAGCTCGAGAATCCGTAATCCATCGCGATCTCGGTTACCGTCAGTCTCGGATTCTCGATAAGCCTGTTCGCCGCCTTCTCGAGACGGATCCGCTGGATGAAGCGGTTCAACGGCTCTCCCACGATCCCCTTGAATATGCGGTGGAAATGAAAGGGGGAGAAGCTCGCCACCTTCGAAAGACGCTCTAAAGAAAGCTCGTCTTCGATGTGTTCCTCAATATAGTCGATCACGCGGTTTATCCTGGAAACGTACTCTTCGCGAAGCCCCGCGCTTCGTCCGAACTCCGACATGCCGACCGCCTCCTCCCTTATTCCGGCCCCTGTCAATGTATCACCATATTTTACCGCACGCAGGCTTCCTGTCAAGCAGGCTGAGCGGGAAACGGCATGCCAAGGCACCGGCATGGACGGTGTAAATGATCCTTTCCTCGATACCCGCTTTCATCGACTCGTAACAAAAGAAATACTCTTAAATAACAATCCGAAGAAAAAGGGCGATACGGCGGATACCGGGGATCCGAAACGTGTATCACGGCGGATTTATCGATTTGCAATGTCAACGGTAATCGCATATAATAATGCAAGGCCGTATCGAAGCGTGACGGCGGCGTGATTTTCAGCCCGACCTACTTGCATTGGAATCCCCGGAGAGCGCGTGAAATGTCGACGGCATACGGTCGCGGCCGGCGTGTACGGGCTTTGTAAGATAAGCCTGGAACACTGACGGAGAAATCCATGTAAAAACGCTCTTTTGTCAGCCGATTTCTTCTCATGAAACCCACGCTGATACTGAACGTCGGATTCCTCGTCATGGTCGCAATCGGTATTCTGTGGCGAAATCTATTCCTGGGCAAGAATCGGGTTTGAGCCCTACTCGCACTTCATCGGGGGAGCGATGGCGGCCGCGGGCTTCGTACTGCACCGGTACTGTCACAAGGTTCATAAACAAGCCCATGAGAGGTCTCAGAAGATCGAGGGTATCGTCACCACCGGTCTCTTTGCAACAATTCGCTACCCCATGTACCTGAGCCTCATCGTCATGTTTCTCGGCCTGGCCGTCGTGTGGGGGATTATTTGGATGTTCGCCCCGGCTTTATTTTTCTCCGCTATAACGGTTCTTATCGCGATGGGGAAAAGAAATTTTTGTTGCAACGGTTCGACTATGAGTACGGTGAATATCTACGCAGGGTACGGTGGAGGATGATACCGCATGTGTTTTAGAGCTCATACCTACATGCGGCGATCTTTCTCGGTAAAACCACAAAAGGTCATCAAGGAGGCCATATGGGGAAGATGATATCCGTTGAAGAGTGGCGGCGTATAATGAACGGCTACGGCGCGAGCATATGGCCCGCACAGATCGTCTTCTTCGCCGCCGCGATCGTTCTGGTCGCCCTGGCGATGCTCAAACCGGGCAGGATATGGGATGTTCTGATCAAGCTGTATTTCACCGTCTCATTCGCATGGAACGGGATAATGTTCTATTTGATTCACGCAAGGGGATTGACGGGGTCTGTCTACGGCAACGCGCTCTACTGTGCGATATTCATGCTGGTTTCGGTGCTGTTCGCCGTCGATATTTTCAGACGCCGTATGTCGTTCTCACTCCCTCGGGCGAGGTGGCGGAAGTTCGCAACCGTCGTACTCCTCTTCCTAATATTCTGCTATCCCCTTATCGGGAAGCTTTTAGGTCATCCTGCGACGCGTCTTCTGTTCCCCGGTGCCATCGGGTGTCCCACCACGGCGCTTGCCCTGGTTCTTCTTACGACCTCGCTCCCGCGCGTCGACAGGACAGTCTATATCATACTGCTCGTTTTCGCAATACCCGCTACTCCGTTTCTCCAGATAGCCAGGTACGGCGTGTACGAGGACGGTATCATGCTGGTCAGTGGAATCTACGCGCTTGTCATGCTAATTCTGTACCGGAAGAACCGGCCCGCTCGCGCAGTCACGTAGCCGCCGTCGATACAAAACGGGGGCGCAAGAGACATCCCATCAATAGAGTGAGTTATGGAAACATATACCGAATTGAAGAGCTTCCGCTGCAATCCGCAGTACAAAACGAAGAGACAGGATTCTTTGAGAACGCTCGATATCACGTCGATCGATACCCCCATCGTCGATCTCGTGAAAGGATTCTCGAAGCTTTCTTTCTGCTTCACTCTCCAGAGCTGCTTCGGCCACTTCCTCCACGGCGAACAAAAAGACCCGCGCAACATCGAGCGCCTCGTCGATTCCACAAACGGCGAGCCCGTGGAATACCGGATCGCCTACCTCGCGCTCTGTATAGAGGACAGCGACGCGGGAAAAGTGCTTTTTGAAAAACTCGGCAGGGTGACGGAAATAGATCCGTCGTACATACAGTTCGGGTGTGCGGAATGGTTCTGGGAGAGGCAGAACAATTCGTATGTCCTTCAGGTGGAACCGAAGAGGCACAGGGACAAAGACAGTATCACAATCGGCTACGGGGAGGCGTTGAGAATACAGGACACGAGGGACCGGTTCTTTCTTCGCCTGCAGGAGCTGCTCGGTTCGGTGCGGGGGTAATAAAAAAGAGGAGACATAGTAATGAAAGAGATGAACTTTGAGCTGTTCTACAAAATACACGCCTGCATGCCGAGACAGGGGCCTGGAGACCGGCGATCGACCGAAAAGGCCTACCGCCTCATGCGCAGCCTGCCCAAGAAACCTGCGATACTCGATATCGGGTGCGGACCGGGAAAGCAGACGATCGATCTTCTTGAGATCTCCGACTGTACAATAACCGCGGTCGACAACCACAGGCCGTATCTCGACCGGCTCGAGGAAACGGCTCGAGTTAAAGGCCTGGCGCACAGAATGAAAATAACCGAAGGAGACATGGCGAACCTCATCTTCGAGGACGGGTCGTTCGACGTCGTCTGGGCCGAGGGCTCCATATTCATCATCGGCTTCGAGAACGGTCTCGTGCAATGGAAACGGCTTTTGAAGCCGGGCGGCTTCATGGCAGTCTCCGAGCTCACGAGGCTGCGGCCCGATCCCCCCAAAGAGGCGAAAGAGTTCTGGGAAGGGGCCTACCCGGCCATGCAGGACACAGAATCCAACGAAAAGAGTATCGAAGAGGCCGGATACGAACCCATCGGGCGGTTCACCCTTCCGGAAGAGTCCTGGTGGAAGGGCTACTACGACCCGCTGCAGGAGCGGGTCAGGCTGATGAGGGAAAC
>JAFGTF010000107.1 GCA_016934265.1 Spirochaetota bacterium | reverse complement strand
TGGTATTCAAACAAAGATCATTGAATTATACGAGTCAACGTAAGATCTTTGTGTTTGAAAACCTTAGTTTTTAGAGCTAACTCAACGATAGAAAATAAAAGATCCTCGATCCGTAAAAAAACCTGTTCGCAAGCAACCCAGAAGAAACCACCAGTCGATACCGCGTGCGACAACCCGTGCCGCCGTACTGTCTGCATACGCCGAGTCGATCGGTTTGAAATCGTCCGGACGGCGGGGATCAGAACGCGTATTGGCTCGTTGATAGAGAATATCCACGGCGCGATCATGGCCGGTATGGGGTGGGGGTAGGACAGGGGTCGCGGTCGAGATTTCCGACATCATGACGCCCTATTCGGCTCTTCCGCGCACACTTCAGATCATCGCGGCGGTCCCGACGGTTAGAACCGCACACTGCTCGCTCATCATGGCGCTCCCTGAGGAGTCCGCCTGGTACGATCCGTTGAACATGAACCGGTTCGCATCGAGCGTTTCGCACACTGAGGTAATCTTTCTAGCGGGGCTTTTTTTTACGCGAAGTATTCGTGTAAAAAACGGTACCGTCATCGCTCGCTGAAGATCTGCGTCTCGTAGACGCTGAACGCCGTATCTTTTTCCTTCCATGCGTCAGGGGGCAGCCCCGCCTTGACTGAGAGCTGCCGAAGCGTTTCCTTCCTGTCCCACCCCTGCTCTATCGGGACCTGCGGAAGGAACGTGGCGGACCTGTCTTTATTCGTCAGTATGATGCCGTGCGTTCCGGGTACGTACTCACCTGCAGACGAGATCGGCTCGACATGCGTGAGATACACGGACAGCTCGATCCGTATGCCGTCGAGCTCTTCGGAACGAAGAGGAGAAAACCTCGGGTCGTGCAGCGCGCTCTCGAGCGTCATGAGCTGTACCGCCTTGTGAAGCGGAAGAGACGACATGTGACACCCGATGCACCCGCGCAGCGCGCCCTGCCGGTAGAGGGTGACGAAAAGCCCTCTTCGTTCGTCAAGATGCGGGGCGTACTCGGCGGGAATATCGGGATCGACGACCTTCCCGCATTTCAGATACTCTTCGAGCGTACGACGCGCGAGATCGAGGAGGTACTTCCCCTCGTCGGGCTTTAGGGGGTCGAACCTCGAGACGAGCGGTTTTCTTCTGCCCGTTACCACTACAGCGCCGTACCCGACCGTCTTCTCCGCAGAAACACCCGGGACCTTCGCATCCGCGCTCGTGCTCATGTGCGCCACGTAGGCCTTCTCCCCTCCGATCATGTTCGCGATTCGTATTCCCACATAGGCTGCATCAAGGCCGCACATGGTGCATAAAAGCCCCTCGGCATTCCGTCTCATGATCTCTTTGTCTTTCGACACTAAAGCCTCCGCGTCAAGGGTGCAGAACGCCTCGAGCATCTCCCGGTCGCCTTTTTCCGCGTCGCGCTTTCTGGGGTAGTGGGAAAGATCCGTGGATACGACGAAGAGCACGCCGTTCGTGCCGCCCCGGCTTTTTCGAAGCGCATCGACGATCCCCTGCGCCACGAGCTCGAGCGTATGACGGTCTCCCGAAACGAGCACGGGAACTATCGAGTAGCCGTCAAGGACTCGGGAGAGGAAGGGGAGCTCGACCTCGAGAGAATGCTCCGGCAGATGCGGGCGAGGGTCGTCGGTGATTACGGCAGAGGCGTCGACAACGGCCCTCGCTAGCACGCCGTCCACCGGCACACTGCCCCATGGCATGCGAAACCCCTTTCCGCAGAAAACGGCGGCACCTTTTACCCCGATTTTGTGCGGGCAGCCGAGAAGGACCACCGTGTCGTAATCCGCGCCTTCGAGCGAAAAGAAGGCGCAGGCGGCGGTGAGCCCCGAAAACTCGTAGCCTGCGTGCGGCGCGAGAAGCATGACCACCTCTTTTCGTTCCTTCGGCGGTACGCATATGCGGGCGGCTAGTTTCAGATACCCGTCTACGAGCGCTTCGAGCGCTACGGGATCGGACGGGTAGAAAGTCCCCGCAACCGCGGGATCACGGAACGAAACGTCGTTGCCTGCACGGATTGCGGCGGGAAAGAAAGTCGTCGCAGACAAAAGAAGGCAGGCGGCTATCCGGTAGAAACGTTCGATTTTCATTTTATGTTCTTTTCCGATTTAAGTGCAAAAATATAATGAAAGTACTTATTAACTATAATCATAGCTATAAATGATCATAATCTCTTTCTGCAAGACATGGCATGAGCGGCCGAGACGTTCATACCATGTCATGGAGCCGATCTAAAAAAAGGACAATAAATGACTGTCTTAAGAGATAACTTCGTTGATTGAGGCATAAAGTCTCGATATGAGCCATAGGCGACTTTTGCCCTCTGCAGTAAAGACAACATCGGATGATGTTGTCTTACGCCTCGTATTAATGACACAGTCATGGTTACTATTCCCATAATTTATTGCAACTATTTTGGAGAAGAACCTGATTTTATTCCCCTCTTTGAATATACACCGGCACCGGGGCGCCGAGTACTAGTAAAAGCGATACGATGCACCGCATTCTTGAGATAGTTCAGGCTATATCCATATCGCTTGACAGGGAAACGGACCGCATCTAGTATTATAATGCGGTGCGGAAGCGAAGCCTGCATGGAAGAAACCGGCGGGATAAAGAATGGAATCGAGAGAGGTATCAAGGAACAAAGGGGCGCTGGTCGTTTCAGTAAGCGCGCTCGGGATATCGTCCATCATAACCCAGCTCGTCGTGATGAGGGAGCTCTTGTCGGTCTTCTGCGGTAACGAGCTCGTCATCGGGGTCATCCTTGCGGTCTGGCTTTTTCTTACCGGCGCGGGCGCCTGGGCGGGGCGATACTGCGAGAGGAGTAAAAACCCCGTCTCTCTCCTTATAGCCTGTCAAATCCTGATCGCCGTGATGCCGTTCTTCGTCCTCGTATTCATACGAGGGCTTCGTGCCGCCCTCTTCACGGCCGGAGCTGCAGTCTCACCGCTTTCGACGTTTTGCGTTACGTTCGGGCTTCTTATCCCCTATTGCTTCGTATCCGGTGCCCTTCTGACGCTCTTCTGCACGGTTTATGCGCCGCAGGGCGGTCCAGGATCCATCGGCCGCGTGTATTTCATCGACAATATCGGAGATATCGCCGGGGGCCTTTTATTCAGCTTCCTGCTCGTACATATCACCGGCCACCTGCAGGCTTTGTATCTATGCCTCGCGCTCAACCTCACGGCCGCCGCGGTCTTTTCGAGCATCGAAAAAATGCGTCCGCTTACGGTCCTGTCGGCGGCGCTTCTTTTTCTTTCCCCCGCGATCTTTATTCTCGATATCGACGGGAGGACGGTCGCGCTGCAGTACCCCGGGCAGAAGGTAGTATATCACCGGAATTCGAAATACGGCAGTCTCGTCGTCACAAAAACGGGAGAACAGCTCAACTTCTACGAAAACGGCGTCGTCCTCTTCAGCACGCACAACACGATCGCGAACGAAGAGGCCGTCCACTACGCGATGGCGCAGCACGACCGACCGGAAAACGTGCTGCTCGTTTCGGGCGGCGTCTCCGGAACCACGAAGGAGATACTGAAGTACGGACCCGAACGGATCGATTATATTGAGCTCGATCCGCTCATCATCGAGATCGGCAAACGGTATACGGATAACCTCGAAGACGAACGAATCAGAACGATCGAAATGGATGCCCGGCTTTTCGTGAAACGGGCGCCCGCTTGGTACGACGTCGTCATCATAGACCTCCCGGACCCCTCCACGGCCCAGCTCAACAGGTTCTACACGGACGAGTTCTTCCATGAAGTTGCGGGCGCGATGAGAGAAGACGCCGTCCTGTCGATCGGCATAAGCTCCCAGGAGAACTACCTGTCGCGGGAGGCGAAACTGCTCAACGGGTCGGTCTACCGAACGCTCGAGCGAAGTTTCGACCACGTCATCGTGATCCCGGGGGAGAAGAACCGTCTTATCGCATCCGATGCTGAACTTTCCTACGACATAGCGGGGCGTATCGAGGCGAAGGGGGTAAAAACACAGTGGGTCAACCGCTACTATCTGCCTGCGAAGCTGTCGGAGGACAGGGTGCGTATGGCACGTGACGCGATCTCGGGGGACTACGCGGTGAACAGGGATTTTTTCCCCGTGTCTTATCACTACTACCTGCGTTTCTGGCTTTCGCAATTCAGGTTCGACTACCTGCTCTTCATCGGCGTGATTGCAGGCCTCACTGTTTCGTACCTTGCGAGGGTCAAGCCGATTCCGTTTGCGGTGTTCGCCACCGGGTTCACGGGCGCCTCTCTCGAGATGGTGCTCGTCATCGGATTTCAGGTCCTGTACGGATACGTGTACCACATGATAGGCGTGCTGGTCACGATGTTCATGATCGGTCTCGCCGCGGGGTCCTTCACGATGAACAGACGGCTTAAACGCGCGGGATTCGGACAGCTCGTACTCATACTGCTTTTTTTGGTCGCCGCCGCAGGAATCGTGCCGCTTTTACTCTTCGCACTGAGGGCTGTTACCGCAGCCCGGCTTTTTTTCATCGGCACTCAGGTGGCGCTGCCTTTGACGACCGCTGCAATCGGGTTTCTCGTGGGGGCCGAATTCCCCCTGGCGGCGAAGCTGCACTTTCGGGGGGTGCCGCCTACCGCGGCGTCGCTCTACAGTGCGGACCTCTTCGGGGCGTGTCTCGGCGCGCTCCTTGTGACAGCGATCCTGATACCGCTTTTAGGAATCGTTAAGGTGTGCGGAATAGCAGGCGGTATTGCCGCCTCAGGCCTTATCGTGGTGCTCGCCGGCAAGAGGGGCATACAACGGCGGTTGACATGATGAAGGATGGCGGGTAGGATTTTAGAAGAGGCGGCCGGTAATACAAACAGGGGAACCGGGAATGAAGAAGGGGCGAAAAAATGAATGCGCCGGTCGTGCGGGGGAAGAAACCGTCACGAGGCGCGGTTTCCTGCGGGCCTCGCTCGACGCGTGCGCCGCGGCCGCGTGCGCCGCGGCCGCCTTCGGCCTGTGCGGGTTCGCGCCCGGCGACCGCCAGCGGGCCGAATCCTCCGTATTCCGGAACAGGGCACCGAAGAAGTTGTGGCGCTGGTCTAAGGAGGCTTATCACTACAGAAAGACGGGCAGGAACGTGACATGTCTCGTATGCCCGAACGAGTGCACGCTGCGGCCCGGAGACAGGAGCATATGCAGGAACAAGGTATACCTCGACGGCAAGCTTTACACGCTCGCCTACGGAAACCCGTGCGCGGTCCACATCGATCCGATGGAAAAGAAACCGCTTTTTCACTTTTACCCGGCAACACGGATATTCTCCATCGCCACTGCGGGATGCAACCTCCGCTGCCTAAACTGCCAGAACTGGTCGATATCACAGTCGTCGCCGGAGGAAACGGAAAACTACGACCTGCCCCCGCAGGAGGTTGTCCGTGCCGCAACCGCCGGTGGCTGCCTTTCAGTCGCCTATACCTACTCCGAGCCCACCGCATTCTACGAGTACATGTTCGACACGGCACGGCTTGCGCGGGAGCGGGGCCTCAAAAACGTATGGGTAACGAACGGGTATATAAACGAGACGCCGCTGAAGGAGCTTTGCAAATATATCGATGCGGCGAACATCGATCTAAAGAGCTTCGAAGAGGGGATCTACTCGAGGCTCAATGCCGGGAGGCTGAGACCCGTTCTTAACACGATCGAGACCTGCAGGGAGGAGGGCGTATGGTTCGAGATCACGAACCTCGTCATACCGGGATGGACGGACGATCTTGATATGATCGCGCGCATGTGCCATTGGCTCTGTGAACGGGGGTTCGAAGAGTACCCGCTTCATTTCTCCCGGTTCTTTCCGATGCACAGGCTCACCCACCTTTTCCCTACCCCCGTCGAGACCCTCCGGGAGGCGGGAAGGATCGCCGGACGGGAGGGGATGAAGTACGTCTATCTCGGAAACATTCCCGAAGCCGGCGCTCAGGACACCGTCTGCCCGGGGTGCGGTGCGGTCGTGGTGAAGAGAGAGGGATACGTCGTAACCCGCTATGAAATCACGAAAGAGGGGACCTGCAGGTTCTGCGGTGAGGTGATACGCGGGGTGTGGGGGAGCGTCTGATTCGGTCCGCTCCGGCGCCGCATACGGTGCCGGATTATTTTTTTGTGTTCGTCCGAATATCCATATTCATACTCGTGTGCAGTGGCGACGACGGCACGCTCCGCTGCACGATTCCTTGACCGGAGCATAGGAAAATCGCTACCATAGGGGGAGGAAAAGAGGACATATGAAGATCGTTCTGGCGCAGCTTAACCCGGTCGTCGGGGATATCAAAGGGAATACGGACAAGGTCCGGGTGACGATCGATGCGTACCATAAAAGAGGAGACCTCATCGTGTTTCCGGAGCTTTTTCTTACGGGGTACCCGCCGAAAGACCTCCTGGAGAAAAAAGAGTTCATACAAAGAGCGCAGGACGCGGTACAGAGTCTCGTGCGATTCAGCGTAAGATTTCCGGATGTCGGGATCGTGGTCGGTGCGCCGGTTTTTACCGGCAGGAAGGCGGGCACGGGGCTGTACAATGCGGCTCTTCTCGTGTGCGAGGGTTCGGTGGCTGGTGTGCAGTACAAGACCCTCCTTCCCACCTACGATGTGTTCGACGAACGGCGATATTTCGACCCTTCGCCGGATCGGAAACCGATTCCCTTCAAAGGCGAGATGATCGGACTGACCGTATGTGAGGATATGTGGACGGACCCGCTGCTCTGGGGAGGCCGGTTCTACGAGTGCGACCCCTTCAGTGACCTTGCGGGGCATGGGGCGACCCTTTTTCTGAACATATCCGCGTCGCCGTTTACCGCCGGAAAACAAAAGGTGAGGTTCGATCTCGTCTCCCGCCATGCAAGAAAGCACCAGAAACCGTTTTTGTTCGTCAACCAGATAGGCGGGAACGATGAGCTGGTGTTCGACGGAACGAGCCTGTTCGTCGATTCGTCGGGGAGGCCGGTAGAGGTTCTTCCGTCCTTCAGAGAAGAGATCAGGGTCGTCGATACCGCCGCAGCGGGAAAAGAAGGTGAATACCGGCCGCTTGGGAGGGTGGAGTCCGTACGGAGCGCGCTCGTGCTCGGGTTGAAAGACTACGTCGGAAAGTGCGGGTTTATTAGTGTCGTGGTGGGGCTTTCGGGCGGGATAGATTCCGCCGTAACCTGCTGTCTTGCAGTCGAGGCGCTCGGGAAAAAGAACGTCTTAGGGATATCGATGCCGTCTGTATACTCCTCGAAAGGGAGCGTGGAGGACTCCAAGCGGCTCGCGAAAAATCTCGGCATCGAGTTTACCGTAATACCGATACGAAGGATGCACCGGTCATATCTCGACGCACTGAAGGAAAGCTTCAGGGGAAAGAAAGAGGACGCGACCGAGGAGAACATCCAGGCTCGGATACGGGGGAACATACTCATGGCGTTCTCGAACAAATTCGGCTCTCTCCTTCTCTCCACGGGAAACAAGAGCGAGCTCGCGGTCGGCTACTGCACCCTGTACGGGGACATGAGCGGCGGGCTTGCGGTAATTTCGGACGTCCCCAAAACGACCGTCTACGAGATCGCAAGGCTTATCAACGAAAAGTGTGAGGTTATCCCGGAAAGCATCCTCACGAAGCCGCCCTCCGCGGAGCTTCGGCCGGACCAGAAGGACGAGGACACGCTCCCGCCGTACGACATCCTGGACAGGATACTCTTTTTATACATTGAGGAACGGCGAAGCGTAGAGGAGATCACGGCACTCGGGTTCGAGAAGGAGACGGTCCGGTGGGTCGTGGACAGGGTGAACAGAAACGAATACAAGCGCCGGCAGGCGGCGGTTGGGCTGAAGGTTACGACAAAGGCGTTCGGCGCGGGCAGGAGGATGCCGATCGCCGCACGCTTTGAGGGATGAGAAGGCAGCGGGTAGCAGGCGGGTATAAAGACCGATCTTGATTATGGGAAAAGCGAACGCGGGGCCGAATGCATACGGCCTGATTCTTCATATTTTCTGACCGGAAACTCTCACCACACCCGGTGACCGGGTCGGTAAAAACAGTATGTGCATCAAACCGAAACAGTGACCGTCGCTATACCGGATACTCCCGCAGAGGGTAATAATTCTTACCGAATTCTATATTATTTGTTGACGTTTGTTCATTTCCGTACTAAAATAACGCTCAATTTATACTGTTTTCATGCATGTTTTTAATTTATTTTAGTTAAATAATTGAAAAAAGGGGGGGGTAATGGCTGAAAAGAGAGAGCTGCATAAGGCGCTCAACACGCTCGATGTTACAGCCATCACTGCGGGAATCGTCATCGGCGCGGGGTTGTTCGTCGTAACGGGAATCGGCGCTAAATATGCCGGTTCATACGTCTGGGTATCCTACTTGATAGCAGCGATACCGTGCTTCATGGTCGCATTCAGCACGTCGATGCTTGCACAGATGTATCCGGTGGAGAGCGGCGAAAGCTACGTATATCCCACAAGGATAGTGTCGCATGTATGGGGATTTCTATCCGGCTGGGGTATGTGGCTCGGCGTTATAGGGCTCGTGTGCGTCACGGCGAAAGCGTTTATAATCTACTTTAACGCGTTGCCGCAGGTAACCGCACAGATTCCCATAATCGGCGGAGCGGTGATTGTGCTGCTTGTTTTCGGGGTACTCAATTTTATGGGAGTCAAAGCGGTATCGATCGTCCAGAACGTCCTGTTTATTTTTATGGTGCTCGGTATCGTTGTATACATCGTCTGGGGAATACCTTTCGTAAAGGGCGAGCTCCTGTTCATGGAGGCTCCCATGGGATTCAACGGAATAATGAAAGGGGCGTCGATACTGATTTTTGCGTATACCGGGCTCACCCTGGCGGCCGACCTCGGGGAGGAGGCGAAGAACCCGAAAAAGACAATACCGCGCGGGATGTTCTTAGGCGTGTCCGTGCCGACCGTCCTGTACACCCTCCTGGCGCTCGTGAGCGTCGGCGTCCTCTCGTGGGATCAGTTCGCCACCGCGGACGCGCCGGTCGCAGCCGCTGCGACCGCGTTCATGGGAAAGTTCGGCGTCGTCTTCATCATCATCGTCGCATTTGCGGCGATCCTTTCCTCCCACAACGGGGAGCAGGGGATCGCGACCCGTATCGCGTTCGGTCTTTCGCGCGACAAAATTATTACAGGATGGTTTACGAACCTCAACAAGTTCGGTATTCCGCATTTCGCGCTGTTTCTTTCGGGCGCCGTCGCCATATTCCTGATCGTATCGGGAACGATTCAGCTCGTGGGAGAGGTCCTCAACTCGATGTTCCTGTTCAACTGGATCATCACTCATCTATGCATATTCATGCTTCCAAAGAAGTGGCCGGATATGTACGCGGCCACCAAGTTCAAGCTGAACGGCTGGAAGCTGATCGTGCCCGTCATCGGGTTGCTTTCTTCCGCCGTGCTGCTCGTGTACCAGGGATGGCTCGCTCTCACCTATTCCGCAATTTGGCTGATTCTCGGCGCCATCGTATACTACATCGGCCTGAGCAGAAGAAAAGATGAAATCAAGTCGCTGTTGGCTGAATGGCCGTACGGCAGGTACTTTAAATGAGCGGCGAAACAGTTAAAAAGCTTACGGTTTACACCCTCGCCGAGGATTACACGGGGTACGACAGTCTTTTTTGGGCCTCGTTTGGTATCTCTTTCCTCCTCCGGATCGAATCCGGAGGGGGGAAGAAAACCCTTCTGTTCGACACCGCATCCGATCCGGAACCCATTCTGCACAATATACGGCTCTTAGAGCTTTCTCTGGAAGATATCGATGCGATTGTTCTTTCCCACCGACATTTCGATCATACGGGCGGGCTTGCCGGCGTGTTGCGCGAGATACATAGAATGGATATACCTATCATCGTGCATCCGCGAATCTTCGATGTCACGGTAAATGACGTACCGTACCTCGAGCCCCACAGGTCGCGCCTGTTCCTCAACGAGGGGTTGTCAGGGGAAAACAGAAAGGATAACATCACTTCTCTCGGCGGCCGATGGTTTTGTGTAAAGGACCCGTTTCCCATTCTTCCAGGCGTTATGACGACCGGCGAGATCGAGGACGAGGAAAAGGTCTCATATGAGCGGGATCCGCATCTGAATCTGTTCGATATCAAAGACGGAGGATTGATAAAGGCGAGCGCGGTGGATGACATTTCGCTTTGCATAAACACGTCCGGAGGGCTCGTTGTCATAACGGGCTGCTCGCACGCGGGAATCGTGAGCATCACGAAAAAGGCGATTCGCCTTACCGGCACTGATACGGTAAGAGCGATTATCGGGGGATTCCATCTCATCAACGCCAATGACGAATTGATCGACAGGACGGTGAAAGATCTCGAAGAGATGCGGATCGAACGGATATTCAGCGGTCACTGCACCGGAAGCAATGCGGAATATCGGCTGCGGCAGGTGTTCGGAGAGAGATTCGAACGGCTGCACAGCGGCAAGACGATTGAGTTCTGATTTGTTTTCGACGATTTCAGGAATATCTTCTTTCAGTTATCGGGGAACCGTCATCAATCTCGGCCCCGTGAAGGAGCATAGAACCTTTGGTTTTTCGGCAAAGATACACAAAGAAGCGGATAAAACCACGGGCCGAGTCAACTCTTTGTCACATCCTCCTGCAGCGAATCTGCTTGAAGAGATTGTTCCGGTAAAAAGGGGGTCTTTCGCGGCGGTCTGATCAGGCGGTTGTCGAAGCCCTTTCTCAAATCGGGCGATAGAAACCGTCGATGCGGCAACTTGTATTCTATCGGTACGGGAAACCAGAATCTTTATTCGGCAGCGGCAGTCGACGGCATGGTCTTTCACGGCATGTGCCGTGCGTTTTTACTCCCATTCCTCGTAATTTCCGTACGGCATCGTGACAAAAGAGGGGCGACTCTTTTCCCGCTTTGCAGAGGAGCTCTTCCGCCTTCGCCTCGCCGCCCCCTGTTTGGGTCTATGCCTTCGTTACCGGCCTTGATTTTATCTCCGCCTTGGTGACGGATTCCTCGACGAAGCTCTCCATCTCGTTCGTGGCCTTGCTGAACGATTTTGCGGTGGCGATGACCGCCGAGTGTCGGTTGAACTCCGGCGGCTCTAACCCTTTCGGATCGTATGCCTCCCTGAAGTACTTGAACTTGTTGAGCTTTTCAAGCACCTCGTCCGGAATGGGCTCCTTCCAGCCGTCGGGATCGAACTCGATGTCGGCACCGATCTCATCCACCAGGTCGATATACTTCGGCGGGCAGGTGAAGACCGCGTTGGCTCCGGAAAGCTTCTCGAAATGCCATATCCTCGTTTTTCCGTCCACCACCGGGCCCTCCCGCATCGAGCAGATGAGCATCTTGCTCGGCAAACCGTTTTCTTTGAGATACCTCATCGCTTTCTTGAACATCCCGATGCTCGCCCAACGCTTGTCCGCCACGGTGAGACTTACGCCGATTTTTTCGCTCTCCTCATCGAAGTCGCCGAGCTCTTCATACCGCGCGGTCATCGAAGTGATCACTGAACGCCACATCGAAAGGTCGACACCGTTCTTCTTCGCCTCTTCGACCCCTTCTGCCACCGCATGGCCGACTGCGACGAACTGCGGCAGTGTAAACGCCAGCGTGCAGTTGGTCGCTATCCCCTTTGAGGTCAGATACTTTATGATACGCACGCCCTGCTCGGTCCCCGGGATCTTTATCATCACATTCGTCGCGAGAGCGGCGAGCTCGAGCGCCTGCTTTCTCATCGCTTCCTCGTTCTCGTAGTCCCTGGGATCGACCTGTCCTGAGATGAAGCCGTACTTGTAATTCGACTGCCTGAACACGCCCAGGTACTTCTCCGCCCCCCTCTTCACCACCTGCTTGTACACCTCCCACCACACCTGATGGATGGAGAAGCCGGGGTTATTCCTCTTGATCTCGATGGACAGCTCCCTCCAGAACCCTGGATCGTCCTTTATAACCGCCCCGGACAGGGGGGGATTTGTGGTGACACCCAAAAAAAGCTGCTCCATGGGCTTGTCGGAGACGTAGTAGCGGTCTAAAAGTTCCTCTTCTTTGTCCCTCTTTTCAAGGGGCTTCGACTTTATCCTGTCGTGTTTCCAGCTGTCGAATATGAGTGGAGAGGAGTCCCACCATATCTCGGTGTTCTCGCTCGCCTCGTTCATCCTCTCCATCGGACTCTTTTTTACAGGCATATGCCCTCCTTTATAAATGAAATGGGCTGTCCCTATGCGTTTCGTCGCATCAGGGAGCACTTCTTTTTTCAGGCCGTGCGCATCCGGCCCGTGTTATGATAAAAACTCCTTTATGGCCTCGACCGCCATCCTGTTTTCTTCCGCGCTCCCGATGGTGATTCTGAAAAAACCGTCGCTTCCGTACATGGGAGCCTGCGGCCGGAAGATGAGACCTCTCTCCTGGGCGAACGCCACCATATCGTCCCCCTTCTTCCCCGTTTCTTTTGCGTCGAAGAGTATGTAGTTTCCGTAGGAATGGAGTACGTTGAGCCCGGGAACGTCTTTCAGCTCCTCCTCGAAGTATCGCACCTGGGCGTTGTTGAATTCGACCCTTTCCGTAAGACCCTCGGTGTCCTCAAGCGCCGCAAGCGCTGCCCACATCGGTATGGTACCCACGTTCCAGGGGATGAGTGTGGCCGCTATCTGGTCTATCACCCCTTTTACAGCCAGCATGTATCCGAACCTGAGCCCAGCCAGTCCGTATGCCTTGGACAGCGTCCTCGTCACCATCACGTTGGGGTATTTTTTCAGCAGCTTGACCTGGGATCTCCCAAGCCCCGCATACTCCACATAGGCCTCGTCGACCACGAAGGGGAGGCCGGTTTCGGCGACCTCCACGAAATCCTCGTCGTCCATAAAGTTCCCCGTGGGGTTGTTGGGGTTTGCGATGACGATGATCTTGGTCTTGGGGGTAATCGCCTTTATAATACTCCCGGCGTCGAAACAAAACTCGCCGTTTTCATATATCATCGGTACGGATACCAGCTTGCCGCCCACGACGATGCACCGCAGCTTGTAGATGCCGAAGCAGGGCGTGTGCTGGATGATCTCCTCTCCCGGCTCAACGAAGCTCCGCCAGATCATGTCGTAGACCTCGCTGGAACCGTTCCCGATGAGTACGTTTCCCGGTCCGTCAAGACCGTTTATCGTTGCTATCCTGCTCCGGACCGCAGTTCCCTGGTCGGGATATCTATTGGCGATCTTTCCGAACGAGCCGATTGCCTCCAAGACCTTGGCGGACGGCGCGTTGGGGTTTTCGTTGGACATCAATCTATGGAGCTTTTTGTTCTGCCAGGCCAGCTCGATATGGGGGGATATATACATCTTCACCCCTTTCAGCCAGGGTACGAAATATTCCTCGATCTTCTTCATAACTCCTCCCTTGTTGGTTGTACCGCATCTTGTCTATACATCTACCTATATGTACTTTAAGTAAGTGCTTTTTACCGGTTTGTCAACTATTTTTTATATCACGAACAGATAAAAGTATGATACCGGATGCAGTTTTGGAGAAATCGTCCGGTTATTTCTCAGCCGTTCCGATTCCCCTATAATACTCTCCCGTCTCCACCTTAAAGAGATACCGGTCCCCGCGGTAGAAGGAATGAAGAACTTCGATGCACAGACCCTCTTCGGTATATGCCAGGCTTTCCAGAAAGATGCAGGGAATGGAGGGTGTTATATGCAGTTTGTCGGCGATATCTTCCGTAGGATATACCGCACGAATCGTCTGAACGGAATGATCGAGATCCACATCGAAAATAGTGGTAAGTATCTTATACATGGAGCCTTTGATGTCCATCTCTAAAAGCCTACCGAAACTGCTGAAGCGATAATACTGAATCTCCAGAACTAGGGGAAGCTTGTCCGCAATACGAAGTCGCTCGATCTTCACCGCAAATTCTTGGGGAGTGAGGAAAAGCTTTTCGGCAATATCGGGTGTCACAGGGACCTTTTCTTTCAATAATATTCTGTCCTCGATCTCGACGTTGTCCATTTCGAAGTCGTCCACGAAGCTGGTCATCCTGTTTAGTTTGCGTACCGGATAGATGGGAAGCTTCCTCTTTACAAAGGTGCCCACCCCTTTTTTCTTCTCCACAAGCCCCTTCTGGATCAGGAGGGTGATTGCGTGCCGTACCGTGTTCCTGTTCACCTCGACGACGGTTGCCAGCTCATTCTCCGAGGGGAGCATGGAGCCCACCTTGAAACTATCCGCTTTAATCATCATTTCCAGCCAGTTTCCAAGCTGGATGTAAAGGGGGATCGGGTTCGATTTGTCTATCGCGTTTTTCATATGTTGCACCATCTATTGGATTTGGTAACAGGAGCGTGAATCCCCTCCTTCTTTTCTCATAAAAAATCCCGACATTTTAAAACGCCTGCATGTTGCAGGTAGTGTTAAAAGCGTTCACCGTAATGATCCCTCAAGTATTGGATATTATTTTGCGAATTCTCGTATTTGACCCTGCCGTAATTGTAAAAATCGAAATCGATGGTCGAGATATTCTGCTGTATCAGGCTCCAGAGGAACCAGTAGATGTCGGGAAACGGTTTGAACAGGTCGGTCATATGGATGTGACGGTCTAAATCTTTTCCTTCCCAGTATATCTCAAGAAGCCCGGCCTCAGTCTCCCTCGGCACAAGAATCTCCTGAAACATGTCGGCCAGATCGTAGTACAGCACGCTCATTCCCGCATATTCCCAATCGATGAGATACATCGGTTCACTGTATTTTTCTCTGTCCTCTGTGAGGATGAAATTATCGGCCAGTAGATCGTTATGGCACGCCACGTACTGACCGGGAGTGACTTCGGCGCGTTCGGAAATTTTTTCGAGTATATCAATGGTCTTTTCAAACTCGAATTCCGGATATTCGCGGTCTATGTCCTGGAGAATCCGGTAAAGCCGTTTCACCTGGACCAGAGGGTCGAATACGAGCGGAAGGGTCACTCCGCTTCGATGAATGATCGTAATAGGCCTTATAATCTTCTCCCAGAGCTCCTTCTTGAGGAAATCCGCGTTATTCAGTACGTATCCCGGGACGAACTCCACGATCGTCACTCTGCGCTCAGGCATATACTTGATGAGCTTCGGCGTTACACCGCTCGATGCCATTCGTCTGATATTTTCCATTTCTACGTCACGGTCGATAAACAGTTCTGTTTTCTGGCCGTACAACCTCACCACATAGTCATGGTCGTCCGAGGAGCGGACACGGTAGAGCTTGTTTGTAATCCCTCCCTTGAGCTCGTCGATTCGTAATTTCAAACCCTCCAACTCGGGCATAAGCGAGATGAAGCGTGCGGGAGTCAGTTTTTCCATCATTCTCCATTTCCCCCTGTCAAGTCGTATATACCTTCTGTAAACATCTCATGCTTTCTTACAGGCCGGCTTACATATCGCTAGTGTCTGGCCGTACAACATACTCATAGAAAAATACAAAACAGCGGCGGTACCGGTACCTGAATCCGTTTCAAAGCCCGCAGCGTGTTCAACCTCTTAAACCGGCGGGCGTAAAACCCCTATTTATCGACATAGTTCCTATTGTTATCGGTTTGCTTCTCCCTTGTCAAGCGCTAATTCTGCATATGTAATCGGCGCCGCTGGAAACAGCGCCGCCTCCTGCCTTGCCGGATGACGTCGGCGGGCCTGAATGCGGCTGCCGGTATCGAAAAGCCCTTGCAATGAAGCGGGGTGCAGCGCATGGTTGTTTGAAGTAAAAGGTAAATGGGAGGGAACCTGAGCGCGTGCGTCCGGACCGGTGACCGGGGTAATTTTTCGCGTTAGATCGGAGAAATATGTAGCGCAATCTAGGCGGAACATGATATTATTTCCGTGAACAGAAATAGGACCGAAAAAATATCGTTAATTAAATATCAATTTTTATTTTTTTTATTGACCAATTTTTTTTTTTCGTATAACATACAGACATAATTAGATAGGTATACAAGTAATATAAGGGTAATTTCCCTTACTACCAACAAAATAAAGAGAAGAGTTTCACCTATAACAGGACGCGGAATCGGTGACAGCCGGATGCGTTCGGCAACGCATCATGTTTCTTTTAAAAAAAGAGACGGTTCTTCCAGGCTATAGTTGCAGCTGCTCCTTGACAATCTCTTTACTTCACATCGCGGCGTGGCACTTCAGAATACGAAAAGGGAAAAAGATATTTCTTCTCTCTATAGGTTTACAGAGCCTGTCCGGTATAGGGTATGCCTATGGCGAAGTCTTTTTTTTATCTATATACGGCAGACGAGACGGGAGTATTCAGGACGGACCTAAGCGGTAACCGCGGCTTTGCGAGGGTCTGGCGGTTTTTCCTTTTCGGTAGGATATTTCGTGCTCTCACAGGACGAGAGCTGTTAGAGTATGTCACTCGTTCGGTGGTATAAGAGAAGGTGTAGTTGGGATGCATCAAATCATAATTTTTAAAGGAGGTTTCACAGTGAAGAAAAAGAATGTGCAGAAATTGTTCATCGTCGTTTGTTTGGTAGCAGTGCTGGCGCTATCTGTGTTCGCAGTGGGCTGCCAGAAAAAACCGGCAGGTGAAACTGCAAAGGCAGCGGCGGAAAAGAAAGAAGCCATCAGGTGGCGGCTCCAATCGTATGCCGGCCCCGCTCTGAACGAGCATGTCGTCCTGAACGCAATGAAGGAGTTCAATATTGCGGCGAACGGGGAGATGATCATCGATGTGTATACTGCGGACGAGCTGGTGCCCCAGGGCGAGCTGTTTCGCGCCTTGCAGGAGGGAACGGTCGACGCGGCCGTCAGTGACGACGACTCCATGGCGTCTCCCGTGGACGTGTCCGTTTTCGGTGCGTACTTTCCCCTTGCCGCACGCTACGGACTGGACGTCAACGTGTTGTGGAACTGGTACGGGTTGGATAAAATCTGGGAGGAAGCCTACAACGAGGTGGAAGGCGTCACCTGGATAAGCCAGGGAAGCTGGGACCCGTGTAATTTCGCCACCACGAAGCCGATCAGGTCGATCAAGGACTTCCAGGGACTGAGAATGTATATGTTCCCGACCGGCGGTCAGTTCATGCAGCAGTTCGGCGTGGTGCCGATGGCCCTCCCGTACGAGGACGTCGAGATGGCCATACAAACGGGAGTGCTCGACGGCGTCGCCTGGTCCGGAATCACCGAAGATTATACCGTGGGCTGGGCCGATGTGTGCGACTATTACCTGACCAACCCGATATCCGGTGCTTGGTCCGGCGGCTGGTTCGCTCATACGGAGTCGTGGGAAAAACTGCCTGCGCACCTGCAGCAGCTGTTCAGGCTGGCTGTCGACAAATCGCACTACTACCGGCTGCACTGGTACTGGTGGGGCGAGGCCAATTACCGTGTACACGGGGAAAAGCTCAAGCTCACCACCATTCCGGACTCGGAGTGGAAGGTCGTAGAAGAGGCGGCGCTGAAGTTCTGGGACGAGATAGCAAAGACGAGCGAGCGGAATGCCAGAGTGGTGGCGATACTCAAGGATTACGTTGCAACCATGGAAGCCGCCGGCGCTCCCTACCGTTACTGATGTTCTTGACGGTGAGGGGTACGTAGTATAATGTAGCATATTTATGTGGCAAAACGAAAGTCCACCGTTCCCGTCCTGCTCCAACGAGAGGCCGGGAACGGTACCCCTTTACAGGCTCGTGGACTGGGGGATACGGTTAAAGTTGGGTACGGATCTCAGGAATACAACACGATACCATTCTTTTATTACGGCGGTACCTAAAATTTATGAGGGAAAGTAGAGTGTACATTTCAACTTATCTCTTATAGGATAAGGAGGAACCGAAGTGACTAAAGCAGTAAAAGCCTACGTTCGTTATATGGACTCGACCAACGAGCTGATGGGCAAGATCGTGATGTTTTTTGTTCTCGGGATGATGGGTATTCTGCTGTATGAAACCATTTCGAGAACCATATTCAACAATGCCCACGTATGGGCGGTAGAGTTCGCGCAGTTCGTTATGGCCGCCTATTACACGCTCGGCGGCGGCTACTCCCATCTTATCGAGGGACAGGTGAGAATGGACATCTTTTACCACAAATGGTCGTCGAAGAGAAAGGCGACGATGGACGTCATCACCTTTTCCGTTTTGATTTTCTACCTCGGCGTTCTTTTACACGGCGCCATTAAAGGTATCAAATACGCGCTGAAATACAAGCAGGTATCCTATTCCTCATGGGCGCCGCCCGTGGCCCCCATCAAGATCATTATGACGGTCGGAATTATACTGATGATTCTACAGACACTGTCCGAATTCTTCAAGGACGTGGCGCGCGCACGGGGGGAGGACATACCGAGACCCGAAGAGATATCAACAGGGGGGGAGATAAAATGAATTTCGAGCTCGTTGCTGTTCTGATGTTCGCCTCGATGCTTGTCGTGCTTCTCACCGGCCGGCACATCTTCGCGGTCATCGGCGGCGTGGCAAGCGCTTTCGCCCTGATCCTATGGGGGAAGGGCGGCGCGGGATTGGCGTTCCATGCAAGCTTCAACCTGTTGACCTGGTATCCGCTTCTGACCCTGCCCCTGTTCATCTACATGGGATATATGTTTTCCAGGTCGGGGATAGCGGACGACCTGTACAATATGATTCACGTATGGATGGGACCGGTCAACGGCGGCCTGGCCATAGGAACAATCATCCTCATGTCCATCATCGCGGCCATGAACGGATTGAGCGTGGCGGGCATGGCGATCGGGTCCACGCTCGCCCTGCCTGAGATGCTCAAGCGGAAGTACGACAAGACGATGCTCACCGGAGTAATACAGGCGGGAAGCTCCCTGGGCATCATGATACCGCCCAGCGTGGTCCTCGTTCTCTACGGGATGATAGCGAGGCAGCCGATCGGACGGCTGTGGCTTGCGGGCGTGTTTCCCGGTATCCTCCTCGCGGGCCTCTTCATCCTGTACATACTCGTGAGATGCCTTTTCCAGCCGCACCTCGGGCCTGCGCTGTCGAAGGAGGAGCGGGCGATTCCCTGGAAGGAGAAGTTTCGGCTGCTTCGGTCCGGGATACTGCCTGTAATCATCATTTTCATGATGTCGGGACTGTTCTTCATGGGTGTCACCAGTCTTGTCGAGAGCTCTGCGGTGGGCGCGACGGTAACCACCATTGCCGCTCTCGTAAACAAGCGTTTGACATGGAAGGGATTGATCGAGGTCCTGCGGGAAACGCTGAGCGTCAGCTGCATGTTCATGTGGGTCATTCTCGCGGCGCTCGCTTTCGGCGCGATCTTCGACGGGCTCGGCGCGGTGCATGCGATAAAGGGTTTGTTTTTGGAGTACGGGTTCGGTCCGTGGGGAGTCATCATCATGATGCAGCTCTCCTACCTCCTATTGGGAACGTTCCTGGACGATACGGCCATGCTCATCATCGTCGCCCCTCTATACGTCCCGCTCATAATCGAGATGGGCTTCGACCCAATCTGGTACGGCGTGCTCTATACCATTACATGCCAGATCGCGTACCTGACGCCGCCGTTCGGGTACAACCTGTTTCTCATGAGAGCGATGGCTCCGAAGGAGATTTCGCTGTCGGACATCTACCGCTCGATTGTTCCGTTTGTTTTGATAATGATCCTCGGGCTGGCCATTGTAATGTTGTTTCCCAGGATAGCGCTGTGGCTGCCCGGTCTGTACTATAAATGAGGCAAGGGGACGTGAAAACCGGTTTACGAGGGTCTCTGTCGGCAAAATGTGTTCTTTTCTGCTAGTAACGGGAGGGGAAACGCGGTAAAACCGGAAACGGTGTAATTTCACCCTTACAACTCGCCCAAATGAAGGGGCGGAGGAATAATGAGAAGCCTCCGGCGGAAGGGAGCCCGCGGTCGTCTTGTCGGAAGCGGGGCGAAAGCCCGCCTGAGGCGTTGGGAGGCTTTTAATGTATAAGAAAATATTGGTTCCTCTGGACGGTTCGAAGTTCGCCGAGACAGCTCTGGAGCATCTGAAAACAATCGCCCATGGATGCCCCGTCGACAAGGCAATCCTGCTCAGGATACTGGTACCCGTACTCATTGACGCAAGGGACTACATCGCGGCGGAGGGCATACATGAGGCCGAAATGAAACTCGAAGCCGACGCGAAAAAATATCTAGAGAAGACGGCTTCCGCTTTGAAGAAAGAGGGCATATCCGTCGAGATCAGGATGGAGATAGGTACCGAGCCTGCGGCGAAGATTTTAGAAGTAGCAAGAGAGGAAAAGACGGATCTCATCATCATGAGCACGCATGGGAGGTCCGGGGTCCAGCAATGGATCTTCGGAAGCGTCGCACATAGATTGCTGGTACATTCTTCTGTTCCCATTCTTATGGCGGTGCCGGGGGACCGAAAGAAGTACGAGCGGTAAAAGCGGTTGCGACCTTTATTTTTCCTTCGGTTTCAAAACCTGTTAAGAAGGAAGCGGCCGATCTTCGATTATTTTCGATTATTGCACCAACCGGCGTTTAAGAGGGTTTATCCGTTGCGGAATATGGCAAGCTGACATGCGTGCCGCCGTTTTGTAAACCGTACAGCATGATTCTTCCTGCAAAAAGCATGAAACGGCACGGAGGAAAAACTGGACTGGAAGCCCTGTCGGCATATTCTACAAAATATGGGCGCCGTTATCGTGGGCAAGGCAGAGAGCATGGAGCTGTTGCTCGTTGCCCTGCTTGCCGAAGGTCATGTCCTGATAGAGGACGTGCCCGGGGTCGGAAAGACCCTGATGGCCAAGTCTCTGGCGAGGAGCATGGGGGGGACCTTCAAACGGGTTCAGTTCACGCCCGACCTTCTGCCTTCGGACATCACCGGTTTCAATATCTACAACCGTCGGACCGGGGCGTTCCAGTTCCAGCCCGGACCGGTGATGGCAAACGTCCTCCTGGCGGATGAGATCAACCGGACCGTTCCGCGCACCCAGTCCAGCCTTCTCGAGAGCATGGAGGAGCGGCAGGTGACCGTTGACGGTGAAACGCTGGCGCTGCCCAACCCCTTCTTCGTAATTGCCACCCAGAATCCCATCGAGCTGGAAGGGACCTTCCCGCTGCCCGAGGCCCAGTTGGACCGCTTCCTCCTTAAAGTCCGTCTGGACTACCCCGACCGGGATGAGGAGGTGGCGATCCTCGAACGTTTTCAGGTCACGGACCCTATGGAGGGGCTGAAAGCGGTCGCGGACCCGGGACAGATCGCCGGGTTGCAGAAGCAGCGGGCAAAGGTGCGGGTTTCCGCCCCCATCAGAGCGTACGTAGCGGATATCGTGAGGGCCACGCGGAACCACCCCCTTCTCCTGATAGGGGCAAGCCCCCGTGCGACATTGGGGCTCATGAGGGCCGGGCAGGCTCTGGCGGCCTTGAGGGGACGCGACTACGTGCTCCCGGACGACGTGAAGTTCCTGGCTCAGGCCGTGCTGTCCCATCGCCTTATCCTGAAGGAACGTGAGCGGGTGAGGGGGCAGGGGGGGGAAGACATAGTGAAGGATATTCTTGCGGGTGTACCGGTGCCTCCGGACATCGGCGCCTGAACAGGCCATGAACCCGACCGAAGAGAGAGCCCCTAGTTTTTTTTCGATCCCGCTGGTACTTATTTTCGTAGGGCTGTTCTGTTTCGGTGCCCTGTTGGTCCGCCAGCGGGAATTGACGGTCCTCTCGTTTCTCGTCCTTGGACTGATGGGGGCGGTGCGTCTCTGGAGCGGTTTTGCACCGAGCCGAATGACGTGCGATCTGTCGGTCCAAGAAAACAGGCTGTTTCCCGGCGAGTCGCTGGTCCTGTATGTCACGGTCAAAAACGACAAACTTCTCCCCGTTCATTTCAGGCTGCAGGTTCCCTCGAGCGATATCCTCACGCCGGCGACGGATCAGCCCGCCACCGAGCAGTCCGGAGGACTGCTCTGGTTTCAACAGGTGCGATTTTGCTGGACCTTTACCGCGCAAAAGCGGGGCGTCCATACGGTGGGCCCGCCGAGACTCGCAGCAGGCGACCTGCTTGGCTATTACCCGAGGGAGATGATAAAAGGCGGCACGCTTCGGATAATCGTGTTTCCACGGCTCGTACCCGTCAGACCCTTCCGGTTCTCGCAGGAAGACCTCTTCGGCGTTGCCGGCGGTACGGGTATTATTCCCGATCCGGTGTACATCGTCGGCACGCGGGATTATCAGGCATGGCGGCCGGCACGGCACATCCACTGGAAGGCCAGCGTACGGCACCGTCGTATACAGGAAAAGGTCTACGAGCCTTCACGGCAGGAAAAAATGCTGTTCGTCGTCCATGCGGACGGTTTTTCGGGAAAAGGCGGCGAAACGGCGTTCGAGCGGACGCTCGAAGTGATAGCCTCCCTTGCAGTTCGGCTGGAGCGGGAAGGACACCAGGTGGGACTCGCCACCAATGCGTCGTCCGCAGGCGACGGTCTTGTGTTCCTGTCCCCGGCAGGAAGCCCCAAGCAACTTGGGACGCTTTTAGAAATCCTGGCCGGGGGATGAAGCCCGTACCTTCCGAAAGCCTCTTCGAGGCCGTTTGTGCCGCCTCACATCTGCCGTGGGGCACGAGCTGCCTGCTTTTCAGCCATGATAATGACGGGGAGTCTGTCGAAGTCGGAAAGGCGTTGAGCCGGCGGCGGGTTCGGACCGCCCTTGTCGTATGCCGCGACGATGCTTCCGGCAGACGGGAGGAAACCGGGGAGGAGCCTCCCACGTATACGCTTGCGGATTTTTACGCTCTGTGATCGCCGCTTTATAGGGAGAAGCCTTGTGACACCGAAAAGGCATAATTTATTGACCGGTATTGCCGGCTGCATGGAGCTTGCCTGGATGTACCCGTGGGCGCTCTTTACGACATCGGCGCTCATCCCCCGGCCTTTTCCTCTCCCGGCGTGTGCGGTGACCTTCGGGACGGCCGCCGTATTGACAGGTTTTTCCGCGGGGCGCGGGTGGCGCGTCGTCGGTGTGGGGATGCTTCATCTTGCGGGCCTCCTTCTCGGGTGGGTGGTGGTCATGCATGCCGCAGTTGCCCCTCACTATCCTCTCTGGTGTGCGGGCGAGTGGATCCCGGCTCTCGGCGGATTGAGCGGAACCTACGGATGGCTCACGCTGACGGTGGTGAGCATCTGGCCCGTCGCCTTCTACGCGGGCGGATCGAGGCTCGTCAGGCGTTCCGCAGATTATCTCGCGGTTTCCTCGCGCTTCGACCTGGGTCTGGGCGCTTTTTTCGTCCTTTTCTTGATAAAGCTTCTGATGCGCGGGAAGTATGGAGTCGACGTCCGAGATACCCTGACCGGATACCTCATGCTTTCTTTTTTCGCATTCGGCGTTTTCGCTGTGGGCATGGCCAGAAACCGGACGGGCGTAAAAAGGACCTACATGCAAAAACGAGGTGGCGCGGGAATAATGCTCAGCTTCACCGCCGTTTTTCTGCTTCTTGGAACAGGCGCCGTTCTCTTGATCTTCCCCTACCTTGCCGAGGCGGCCCGAGCGGCGTATAGCGGAATACGGTTCGCCGGAGCAAAGGTCGGGCCTGTCGTTACCGCAGTGGTCAAATTCATATTCCAGCCCCTGAGCCTGGGAGTAAAGCCGATAAGCGAGACGCCTGTCGACCTGTCGGTGTCGTACGTGCCTGCCGAGGGACGTCATGGTACGCTGGGCGTCGTCCTCTTATGGGGGCTGATCTTCTCGATAGGCGCCGTATCCATGCTGATGATCGTACGGGGCGTACGGTACCTGATCCGGTGGCTTCTTTCCAGAACGGAAAAAACGAAGAGACCTAAAAGCGGTTTTTCGCTGTCCTGGATACGCTGGACGACCTTTTTCCACGCCCTGTTTTTATTTTTATTCAAACGCCGCACCGCGCTGGGGGTGGTCGAGCTCTACAAGCAGCTTCTCTTATGGGGGAAGAGAAGCGGAATCCCCCGGGCGGTGGACGAGACGCCGCTGGAGTACGGGAAACGGCTTACGCGGCGATTCCCGGATGAAGGCGGCGAGTTCGGCAGGATCATCGACGCATTCAATCTGACGGTGTACGGAGAGACACAACAGGAGAATGCCGGGCTCCACGGAGCGAGAGAGGCATGGCGCAGGCTGAAGCGCCTCTACCTCCTTCTTGTTCGCCTGAAATCCCGTTGGATCGGATACGACGGAGCGTTTGAGTAGCGGCAGGGGGGACCGAAACGGCGCCGTATAGCGTTCATATCGTGCGATGCCGGTTAAAAAAGTAATACAGCCACGGTAGTTACAGACGGTGTCAAGCCTGACGGTGTCGGTAAATGCGTTCGGCTCGGGCGTGAGTATGCCGGTCGAAGTGCGGTGGGACGGATGAAAAAGGAGGCATGGAAATGGAACGGATCGTTGACCTTTCGGGGCCGATAGAGAACGGGATGTGGGGGTATGGCGTGCTGCCGGGGATGGGCGGGCTCGTTCCGTCCGTCGAGATCGATACGTTCGCGACGATTGAAGCGCACGGATTCTTCTCCTCGAGGATCTCGATGTCGACTGTCTCCGGTACCTACCTCGAGGCCGGCTCGCACATCCTCCCGGACGGCAAGAACATCAACGAGTACCCGCCCGAGCGGTTCATACGGCCCGCAAAGGTTATACGGCTGCCCGAGCAGGAACCGGAAGCGCTCGTGGACGCGGGGCTCTTAAACGAGCACGCGCCGGTCATCGAGCCCGGCGACGCGATCGTCGTCGACACCGGCTGGCACAGGCGCTGGAACCGGCCGGGATACGTGCTCGAATGCCCGCACTACAGACAGGACGCGCTTGAGTGGGTGCTTGCGAAAAAGCCCTCGATCTTCGGAGTGGACGTGCCGTGCATAGAGGCGGCCTGGAGCGAGGACGACGGGGAAGAGAAGGGCTCTCTCCTTGCGGAGCTCTTTGGAACTGACGCGCTCCTTCTTGCGCCGCTCGTCAACCTCGATTTGGTACGAAAATTGTCGGGCACCCTCTACTGCTTCCCCCTCCCGCTTGTGGGGACCTCCGGCGCCCCCGCCCGCGTGCTTTTTGCTGAAGGATGATACCGCGATACGACGCAATCATACAATATTCCGTTATTGTCGCAATATGCGAAACGCTCGCAGGAATACTATATCGATACAGCGGTCAATAAGGAGATGAGATCCATACATATACAGTCGGTTGGCGGAGGAAGTGGAGAGAATAGTGGAATCCGGTGTGACGGGGGAGGTGTTATCGTTACCTATAAACGGTGTAGTCACCTTGCTCGAAATGGAAGTTTTTATGCTGAAGGAAAAACGGGAATGTTGATTCCCTTGTTATTCATACCCCGATTAAGAAAGGTATTTCGTATTACGGGATAAGGGTGTTCAGGTCGCAGGAGACGGCATGTCCGAGATCGTAGATACCGTCGAATGAGAGTAACATTATAAACAACAGCGACGAGTCCCCATGGAATCCGTACGCGAGGAAAACGAGAGAATACGGAGCGTCATTGAATGATTGTATCGCTGTACGGATGATTCTGTGAGTTAAAACGGCGAGTATTCTCCGGGTAATGTACCGTCGTGCCGCCGGTTTCGTACTGCAGTAGGAAAAGGAATAAGTTCGATGTGCTACCGATCGGTACATCGATACCGATAGCTTCGGAAGAATATCGTAAGTACAGTCTCGATGCTGCATGAATGGAGTAACGGGCTGGGAAGGTGTTTTCAAAGGTCGCTGTTGTACTGCTCGCCTATGGAATGAATTCGCTTATAGATAGGCGAGAGGGATTCGTATAACGCACGGTACTCACCGTATAGCTCGGTATATATTCTTGTCCTTCCGTTCATTTGCGGTGAATAGACCTTGGAAAACTCTACAAACTCGTCGGCGACATTCAAATGCGGGTAAACGCCGATGCCGACGGCAGTGGTAAGCGCCGCCCCTACAGCCCCCGCTTCCTGTGAATTCTTAACGACTTTGATCTCCGACTCCATGATATCGGATATTATCTGCATCCAGATATCGCTCATGCCGGCACCCCCCATGGCATGGATGGTATCGATGGCGATACCTATTTCGGTCATCTTTTCCTTGATCCATCTCAGATGATAACCGACCCCTTCCATGACGGACCGAATCATATGCGCCCGTGTATGTCCGAATGAGAGACCGATAAACGCCCCTTTCAGATAGTGGTCTAGCACCGGGGCTCGTTCTCCCGATAGCCAGGGAGTAAAGATGAGGCTATCGGAGCCCGGCGGAACATCCGTCGCCATATCACTCATCATGGCGTATGTGGAGAGATTCTTTTTTTCAGCTTCCCCCTTTATATCTTCACATAGTGTGTCCCGGTACCACATCAATGCCCCGCCGCCCGTTTCCATTTCTCCCGAGATGATCCAGGTTTCGGGATCAACATGACACAACCCCCATAACGGTTTCTCGGTATCGTTTACGAACCTGTCTACCGACGCCGCCACGAGAGTCGCGGTACCCGTCATGATATTGACCTTGCCGGGAGCTACGGCTCCTGCTCCGACCTGGGCGACTCCGAGATCGCCCGCGCCGATAACAACCGGAGTGCCGCTCGGAATTCCCGTCTCTTTTGCGGCTTCGCCGGTAACGGTGCCGATGACGGTTGTACATGGATATGCATCCGGGAGCATAGAAAGCGGAATCCCAAGCCTTTTACAGAGAGTCTCTGACCACTTCCGTCTTCTCGGATCGAACAGGAAATAGAGGGAAGCCCCATGCCAGTCGACTGCGATCTTGCCTGTCAGACGGAAAAGAAGGTATTCTTTACAATCCATAACTTTTCGGGTCTTCTTCCATACTTCCGGTTTTTGGTCCTTAAGCCACAGGATTTTTGGGACGATATCCTTTGCGGTCGGTAGGTTGCTTACCTCCTCAATGAAGGAATCGGCACCCCCGTTTTCGACAATCCGCTCTGCCTGTGGAATGCTTCTGATATCGAGCCAGGAGAGCATATTGGTCAGGGGTTTGCCGTCCTTATCGAGGGGAAGGGTGTTGAGCATCTGCGCGGACAGACTGACGCCGATTATTTCGGATTTGTCCGAATCTATTTGTGACAGAACCGCTTTTGTCGATTCGACGACCGCTCCCCAGAGCTTCTCAGGATCCTGCTCGACCCATCCGGGACGCGGGGTAATAAGAGGGTATGGTATATAATGGGAATACAGCACATGACCTTTTATATCGGTTACCACCGCTTTGTTGCCGCCTGTACCGACGTCGTGTGCGAGTAGTAAACGTTTTTTCATGATTATTCGTATTTTCCTTCGTTTATTTCCTATCCGATGTCAGTGTTTCCAGCAGTCGAATAAACTTTACGTTTTGTTTCCTCGTACCGATCGTATAGCGTATGAATCCCGGCCCGAGTGTCGGTTTATCCATGGCGCGGATCTGCATATCGTGTTTCATGAAGTATTCTATCGCCTCATCGGCCTTGACGTTACTTGGGCCGAGGTCCAGCAGGATAAAGTTGCCCTCCGAGGGGAATGCACGAAGTCCCTCTATTGAGGTAAGCCTGGTAAAGAGCTTGTTTCGTTCGGTTTTCGTATCTTCATTTTGTCTGTTGAAATAATCGATGTCGTTCAATGCCGCGAGTGCGGCCTCCATATTGATGGTACCGATACTGAAGTTGATTCTCATGCGGAACATATAATCGGTTACTACCGGAGACGAGAGAGAATATCCGAGTCTGAATCCTGCGATTCCCCATGCTTTGGACATTGTGTGATTGACTATCAGGTTCTCGTACTCTTTGAGCAGAAAGGACATGGAACGAGGCTTATCTTCGAGCTCGACATACGCTTCATCGAGCATGATGGGGACTCCTGTATCCAGCACTTTCCGCAGATCCTCTTCAGGGAAGATGCTGCCCAGCGGGTTGTTCGGGCTGGTAATAAAGACGAGTCTCGTTTTGCTGTCGATGGATGACAAAATCTTCTCGACATCCCACAATAAATTCTTACCTACGGGTACGCCGACCACCGTGCCTCCGGCAAGCTGAACCCGTACGGCATACATGGGAAACGTCGGTTCAGGGATTACCGCGTTATCTTTTTCACGGAGGAAAATGCGTGAGAGAACATCGATTATTTCAGATGAACCGTTCCCGATGAAGACCTGTTCCGGTTTTACTTTTTCTATTTCGGCGATTTTCTGCCGAAGCGGCATACCCGCACACGGGTAGAGATTCCCGTTTCTCAGTGTCTTTTTCACGGTCTTGATAACGCTTTTAGAGGGCCTGTGAAAGTTCTCATTCGACATCAATCTCGCGACAGAAGGGTTCTGCCAGGCGTATGATATATGAACATCACTATACGGAGCAGCCTCTTTAACCCATGGAACGATGAAATCTTCAATACTACTCACGGTTAATTCCTCTCTTATCCGGTATGATCTCGTGTTTACCTGTTCTCGCGTGATATGAAATAATAATCTTGACATTCGTGAAACCTCTGATATAATACATCAATGATTTTCTATGTCAAGCAAATAGTGCACTAAGTACACAAAAAGAGTTTGTATATGCGTACTATCGAAGACGGCATTTCCATACCGAAGTATCATAAGCTGAAACAGATACTCCGTCGAGATATTATCAAGGGCAAGTACCATCCGGGCGAGCTGATACCGAGCGAAAACGAGCTTCGCAAGCGGTATAATGTAAGCTCTACCACGGTAAGAAGGGCATTGTCCGATCTCGTGCATGAGCGGCTTCTGATCCGCGGCCAGGGTATCGGGACATTCGTAAATAAACCTCCGGTGGAAAGAAGTCTCTGGAAAATCATGAGCTTCACGAAAAACATGATCGAGATGGGTTATAAGCCTTCTGCGAAGGTACTGGATATGAGAATACTACCCTGTCCCGAGGAGATCTTGCCTGAGCTTACGGTTCGAAACGACGAACCGGTGTTTTGTATTACACGGCTTTGTTATGGCGACGAGATACCGATGATGTACGAGTCCGTATATATCCGCGAAGGGCTGTGTCCGGATATCAGCAGCCATAACCTGTCGGGGTCGATAACAAACCTTTTAATGGAAGAATACGGACACAAGATCACACGAATAAGCCAGTCGCTTCAATTTTCATCACCTGATAAGAAGATACGGCAGCTCATGGAAATCGACAGCAATTCGGTACCGTTCTTTATGGTATCGGGCACGCAGTCCATAAGAAAAGGGCTTCCCATACTGTATGAATGTGCATACTATCGCGGCGATATGTACATCTTTAATATCAACATCTCGGAGTATACGGGGTAGATACTTAAACATGGTAGAGTATACGGTCTTTGCAAACTGGAAAATGAACAAACGAATCGAAGAAGCCGTCGAGTTCATTGAGGAATTGACCTCATTCCTTCTTCCGATTGACAAGAACCTTGCAGTCATTATGTGTATTCCATATCCGTATATCGATGCGCTCGTTCGGAAAGCCGAGGGTGGCAATGTGCTGATAGGCGCGGAGAACGTTTTTTATGAGGAGTGTGGTGAGTACACGGGTGAGGTTTCGGCGTCCATGCTTGCAAGCATAGGGTGCAGCCATGTTCTTATCGGTCACTCAGAGAGAAGAAAATATTTTCATGAAAACGACTCCGACGTCAATAAGAAGGCCTTGTCAGTGCTGAGGAACCGTATGACCCCGATAATCTGTATCGGAGAAACCATGGAGGAACGAGAGGAGGGGCGGGTTTGTACCGTATTGGAACGCCAGATACGGACCTGTCTTGCCGGTATACCGAAAAACCGGAAACTTTTTATCGCATATGAGCCTCGGTGGGCGATCGGTACTGGAAAAACTCCCGAAATGGATGAAATCGAAAATGCACACTGCTATATTAGGGAAAAGATTATTGAATTTTATGGTGAGACAGTATCGAAAAATATCGCACTCCTGTACGGGGGCAGTGTGAAACCGGACAATACGTTCGATATCTGCTTGTTGAAAGATGTGGACGGAGTGGGAGTCGGAGGATGCAGTCTCGATATCGACTGCTTTACCAAGGTGATCAAAGAGATGATACGTGCATCTAGCCGGAAGTATCATCCGGCGAATGAGATAGCAATAAATTAAAAGGTATTGACATGCTACAGTCGATATGATTAAATAATGAGCTATGAATTATTTTTTCACTTGACTTATTGTACTAAGTATACATAACGCCATGAGGGCTTTGCCGGTATTATAGCCCGATCAATACGGGCTGTAACGCGGTATATGGATTTTCCGGTATCGCCCCGTCTGGGCGGGAGGCATAGGGTGAAGGAAGGTGGAATTATTCTTTCCGTGAAGGGCTTGAAAAAGACATTCGGCGGACTTCATGCTATAGACGGTCTCGATATAGATGTGAAGCGTGGTAATATTCACGGATTGATCGGCCCCAACGGCGCAGGCAAGACGACCTTCTTCAATGTAATAACGGGTATTCTTCCCTCTTCAGGGGGAAATGTGTTTTTTGAATCCCACGACGTCACCACGTATAAACCGGAAAAGATAGCGGAGATGGGAATAAGCAGAACCTTCCAGGCGGGAAAGATCGTGCCCGGTATGACGGTACTTGACAATGTCATGACCGGCGCATACAGGATTACAAAAACGGATGTGCTCGGGACATTTTTCCGCGCTCCTTTTACCATCTCCGGTCAGGAAAAGAGAATACGGGACAAAGCGTTCGAGTTGCTGAGCCTGGTCGGAATGTCGGATGCATCGGACCGGTGGGCTGCGGATTTGGTCTGGGTAGAGAGGCAACTGATTCAGATCGCACGCGCCATGGCCGCCGAGCCCAAACTGCTGCTCTTGGACGAACCGACCGGCGGGATGGGGGCCGAGGAGTCACAGCGTGTCGCGGAAATGATTTATATGGTGAGAAAGGAGTTCGGAGTGACCGTGGTAGTCGTGGGACATGATATGACCCTGGTGCTTGGGATATCGGACAGGATCACGTGCATCAATTTCGGAAAAAAGATATGCGAGGGAACGCCGGCTGATATCCGGTGCGATCCGAATGTGCTGGAGGCCTATCTTGGGAAAGAGTGATAGGGTACTGCTCGAGATAAAAGACCTCTCCGTGGAATACGGGCCGGTTAAGGCCCTCCAGAATATCAACTTGACCGTGAATAGAGGCGAGGTGATCGTGCTCCTCGGTGCAAACGGAGCGGGAAAATCCACTCTGCTGAATGCGGTGCTAGGAATAGGTCCTCCGAAAAAAGGAAGCGTTTTTTTTGAGGGTGAAGATATAACTACGATGCCGACGAACAGGATCGTTGCCTCCGGCATATGCCTTCTCCCGGAGGGACGCGGCATTGTGCCTCAGATGCTCGTATGGGAAAACCTGCAGCTCGGAGGCTACCATTTCAAGAACGCGGTGATACGAAAGGATATGGAGAATGTCTTTCGGCGATTTCCAATCCTGAAGGAGAGGCGACGGCAGGAGGCGGGTACTCTCAGCGGCGGCCAGCAACAGATACTTTCGATAGGACGAGGATTGATGGCGAAGCCCAAGCTTATGATGCTCGACGAGCCTTCACTGGGGCTCGCCCCGGTCATCATTACCGAGGTGTTCGAAATAATCAGGGAATTGAACAGGGACGGATATTCGATTCTTCTCTCCGAACAGAATGCCCGGAAAGCCCTGCAGGTTGCGGATCGGGGATATGTATTTGAAAAGGGTCAAATCGTTCTGAGCGGCAGTGCTGAAGATCTTGAAAAAAATGAGAAGGTCCATCATGCGTATCTCGGTGGGCATATCTAAAACAACTAGGATAAGCGCCTAATGGAATTTCTACTGGCACAGATTATTAACGGATTGATACTTGGCGGGATCTATGCGCTTCTGGTCACGGGATTCAACCTCCTGCTTCTCGAAGGCGGTGTTTTCCAGTACGCCTACCCCCACCTTCTCGTGCTCTCAATGTATGTGAGCTGGCTCGTATTACGTGTCACGGGAAACAACATCTTCCTTGGTATATTGGCCGCCGTATTGTCCGGAATTGTGCTTGGAATTGCAACGGAGCCGATATTCAGGAGCCTCTCGAAACGGGGCGCCGCTGTCGCTTCGTTTATAGTGGCGCTCGGGATTGCAATAATAATTACGGACATCCTTTCGCGGGTGATCAACAAGGGGATCCAGATTGCATTTCCCGAATCTTTGAAAGGTGAGAAGGCACTGCTGCAGTTTGGATATGCGATCATATCCGCGGGACAGATGCTGACTATTTTGGGCAGCTTTGTGGCTGTGGGCGGTATTTTCTTTATCCTGTTCAAGACAAAAACAGGAAGAGCAATGCGGGCGATGGCTCAGGTGCCCGGCGTGGCCCGTCTTATAGGGCTGCCGGTTAATGCCATGAGCTTATACAGCTACATGCTGGCAGGAATTCTCGGAGGAATCTCCTCCGTATTCCTGATTATGGCGCTCGGGTCTGCATCCTCCGGCCTTGGAAATACGCTTGCACTCAAGGTTCTTGCAGTGGCTATCTTTGCGGGCCTTGGCAATCTAGGAGGAGGGCTTGTTTCGGCTCTGATACTCGGGATGGCGGAGAGTTTCGTCATGGGGTACATGCGGGGTGATTGGGCGAACGCGGTGGCATTCGGAATGATCATGATCATCGTCATGGTAAGACCTCGCGGAATATTCGGTATGAAAGCATAAAGGATACTCTAGAAGACACAGGTACTAGAACATGCCTATAAGCCTGTTTTACTTTCTTGTATTTACCGGAATCTTCATTCTCCTCGGCTGGGCGATCTATATTGTCTATCGAAACGGGCAGCTGAATAATGTACCTATTGCGGCGATGGCGGTGGGAGCTTATATATGCGCGTACCTGACACGTGAGCTGCATTGGCCATTTCTACCTGCGCTTCTCGCTGCGATGGGAGGAGGTGCAGTTTTTTCTTTTGTTCCGGCCCTTGGGCTCGGAAGGGCGCCGGGATTTTCAATGACCATTGCCACTATTGCAATGATATTCATTACTCAGACCGTACTCAGGAATATGGCGTTTCTCGGGGGCGTGTACGGCTTTTACAGCATACCGAGGGTCGATCATCTTCTCATAGTGACCTATGTGATAGTATTCATCGTCGGCTTCTTCATTTTCAGGCTCGAACGGTCGAGAATCGGCCGGGCCATGGAAGTGGTCTTCATCGATACTTCCGTCGCAAGAACCCTAAAGATCAATACGTACTGGCTCAGCGTATGGCTCCAGGTTTTCGCGGGTGTGTTGGGCGCTATTGCCGGTGTGCTTTTTGCCAACCTTGTGAGAATTCTGGTGCCGCGTCACTTCTCGCTCGGAATGCTCTTGAACATTTACTGTTTCATGTTCGTCGGCGGTTATACCACCATGTGGGGTGTGGTGGTCTTCACTCCCATACTCTGGGGCTTCCCCCTGTTGCTGCCTGAGGCGGTCGCCGAGTGGAAGGATACAATCTACGGTTTGCTGCTGGTGGTAACCATGCTTCTCCGACCTGAAGGGGTCATTTCCAAAAAGATGCTGTGGGACATAAAGGTCTCTGTGAAGCGGTTTTTTATAAACAGAAGGAAAAGTTAATATTTTGGGTTCTTCTCGTCATGTATAGCTGAGATATAACATAGATCAAGGATCTATTGATCTTAACAGATATACAATTTTATGAAGGAGGTTTTGTGGAAATGAAGAAATGTATGCTGGTTATCATGGTGATTGTGATGACGTTTTGCATTTCACTCGTCGCCTTAGCAGGTAGTGAAAAAGAAACGTCAGGGACTGCAAAGGAAGCCGCGCCGGTGGCATCCGACGAACCATGCGTCGATGAATGGGTTTTTTCGAACCTCATGTTCATGACCGGCGGCTGGGCGCCCTACGGGGAAATGATCGTATGGGGTATGAACGAAGCGATCGACGAGATCAATGCAGCCGGTGGTATTCGTGGGGTCCCGGTGCGGGCGGAAGTGTACGATACCGGAACTCATCAGCCCGAGCTTGCCGTTACACAGATGGCGAAGGTGCTCGATACGAAGCCGCTGCTCATCATGGGGCCGCACGGGAGTACGGATGCGGAAGCCTGCTCGCAGCTTGCCTATGATGAAGGTGTATATATGCTTCAGAGTACTTCGAGCTACGATGTTGCAAAGAAGTTCAGGCCGTGGGCCAATGTGTGGCTTACCAATACCGAGCAGTTTGCGAAAACAACAGGTCAGAAGTGGATAGAGCGGGAGCCGGATATCAAATCGGTGGTGATGTTTGTGCAGCCGGAAGCTTCTACGTGGTATGAGCAGTCGAAGCACCAGTCCAACGGTTTGAAAGCGGTAGGGGTAAAGGTGCTCGAAGAAATCGCAGTTACCGAAGCGGTCGACTTCAGTCCTCTCGCGGTACGGGCGCTCTCGCATAAACCTGACGGGTTTGTAATGTACTGTTATCCCGAAGCGATGGTTAAAATAGTGCTGGAGCTCCAGAAACGCGGAGTAAAGGAAAACAGAAGATTTCTTTTCTTCCACGGTGCCGGCACGCCGGAGTTCTGGGCGCTCGGAAAGGGATACCTTGACGGTGCGTATCAGTGGTCGATATTCAACAGCCAGGCAAAGTCCCAGAAGTGGCAAAAGCTGGCGGACAAGTTCAGGGAAGACTTTGACGGGGAGCCGAACTGGACGGTACCGACAGATTACGATTCAATGTATTTAATCAAGAAGTGCTTCGAGGACCTCAAGATCACGGGGTGTCGTGATAAGTTGAAAGAGGAGAGGGTGAAAATACAGAAGTATATGAACAACGTAGACAGCTTCGAATTTGCGACGATGAATATCAAGATCGTCGACGGGGAATACAAGGCTCCTGCCTTCCTGTACACCATAAAGGGAGACAAGCTGGAAAATCCGATCAATTGCGGGTTTGAATGGAAGTAAAGAGAGTGCGTGCGGGCATCTCCTTTGAGGGGGGGTGTCCGCCCCTTATTTTACGTGGAATCGTGTCTTGTTTTTAAGAATTTTTATAATTAAGTGCGGATATATAAAATACTGGAGAAGAAGATGGGAGAGACAAAAATCTCGGGAAAGGTCCAAACGGTACTCGGGCCGATCGATCCAGATGAACTCGGTATCACGCTCGCGCATGAGCATATCCTGATCGATTTCCTCGTGTTCTTTGAAGAACCGGAAGAATCGACCGAGAGAAGACTCGCCCACGAGCCGGTGACGATTGAAAATCTCTGGTGGATACGACAGAACCTCTTTACCTGCCTCGATAACGTGAGGCTTATAGACGAAAAGACCGGTATTCGAGAAACCATGAGGTTTAAACTGGCAGGGGGCGGATCGATAGTTGAAATGAGTAATATAGGACTCGGACGTGACCCGAAGGGACTCGCCCGAATCGCGCGAGCCACCGGACTAAACATCATAATGGGCGCCGGGTTCTATGTCGGACATTCACAGACAGAACAAGTGCGGGAAATGAGCCCTGATCGGCTTGCGGAACGAATCGTTGACGATATCGTGAATGGTGTCGGTGAGACCGGTATTAAGGCCGGTATGATAGGTGAGATCGGTGCCATGGTCCCGATCGACGAGTTTGAGCGGAAATCGCTCCGTGCAGCCGCCATCGCCCAACAAAAGACGGGAGCGCCGTTCAATATTCATTCGAGCCATAGTGACAATCTTATTCTCGATAACATCAAGATCATAAAGGAAGCAGGAGCGGACCTCTCGCGGGTCGCGATGAGCCATTGTGACGCCTGGTGTATCACGGATGATGTCCTGCAGCGGATACTCGACGAAGGTTGCTACGTAGAGTTTGATACTTTCGGGTACGAGGGATACTTCCCGCCGTACCAGGGCCGGCATTTCAACTTTCCGACGGACGAGCAGAGGGTGAAGACGCTTTTACGGCTTATTGAGAAGGGATATCTAAAGCAGCTCCTGGTAGCTTCCGACCACTGTGTGAAAACCTCTCTCGCCTCATACGGCGGGTTCGGATACGATCATGTTCTTACAAATGTGGTGCCGCTGATGAAGCTGAACGGAATATCCGAGACGCAGATCGATACCCTGCTTGTCGAGAATCCGAAACGGCTTTTAACATTTGCGTAGGCAAATGAAGTTGGGTAATAGTAAGAAGAGCGTCACTCTCATTTAGATGTGATAGTCTTTCCTTCGGGAAGGGTCGAACGCTATCCGAATATTGTAGTCTGTTCTACGGCGGGAAGAAGGAGCATGAGAATTATTCAGCATATGAAGGGGGAAGGGGTCAATGGGTTCTGACACGACAACCAAACTGAAGCTGGCGATCGAGGAGTATGACAAGGAATCGGCGGAAACACTTGCGAAACAGGCTATGAGCGAAGGGCTGAATCCGATCGAGGTTATTAACGACTTGATCTCTGTGATAAGCAGGATCGGCGACGACTTCGGAAAAGGCGAGCTCTTTCTTCCCGACCTTATCGGTGCGGCGGATGCCCTGCAGGGCGCCATGCCTGTATTAGAAGAGGAAATCGCGAAAAAGGGGCTGAAACGGGAGAAAGTAGGATCAGTGGTGATAGGTACGGTCTTTGGGGATATACACAACATAGGGAAAGATATGGTCGGCACGCTTCTAATGGCGGAAGGGTTCGACGTCCACGACCTCGGTATCAATGTTACGGCGGATACGTTTATCGGTGCGGTCAAGGAGCAGAACCCCGACATACTCGCCATGTCTTCGCTGTTGACCACCACCGCGTACGAGCAGGAGAAAGTGATAAAGGAGCTCGATAAATCAGGGCTGAGAAGCCATATCAAGGTGATCGTCGGCGGCGGGGCGATTACAGACGACTTCGCACAAAAAATCGGTGCCGACGGGTATGAGCCTACCGCTGTTGAGGCGGTAAAACTTGCTAAGAGACTATTAAAGGAAGGTTAGAAAAAAAGATGAGGTGACTGGGATGGTAAAAGGATACACGAGAAACTTCAAACCGCTCGAGCTTCTGAACGAAGATCAGGTGAAAGCTATATGGAACGGGACCTTTGAGATACTAGAGACTACGGGGGTGAGGGTGGAGCACGAGAAGGCCCTGGATCTGTTTGAAAGCAACGGTTGTTCGGTAGATACTGCGGGAAAAAGGGTTCGTATTCCCTCCTGGCTTGCAGAGCAGTGCATCGGGAAGACGCCGAAAAGCTTCCTCATAAATGCGAGAGACCCGGGGTCGTCGCTTAGAATGGGAGGGAACAGAACCTACTTCGGGCAGAACGCTTCCATGTCAAAGGTGAATATCGACACGTGGGAGGTGGCAAAGTCTACGTTACAGGAACACTCCGATGCGATCCGTGTAATGGACGCGCTTGATAATCTCGCATTCACCCTGGGTTACGAATACTACATGGACATGGTGGATGTCCCCTCCGTTATGGTAATGGCCGAGGGGGTTGCGAGCGCCGTAAGAAACTCCACAAAAATTACTTCGGCCGGCCCTTCGTATGATGCGGAAAAGTACAGCCTCGAGATAGCGAAGGTGGCGGGTACCGACATTATTCTGGAAGAGGCTCCTTCACCGCCGCTTACCCTTCCAGAAGATTTTTGTGAAGGCACCTTTTCTTTCGCTGAGGCCTGCATGCCGATGACGATGGTAAGCGGTTCAGTCATGGGGGGGACGGGGCCCGCTACCTTCGCAGGCTCCGCCGCGTCAAATAATGCAGAGGTGCTTGCAGGCTTGTGCCTCGCTCAGCTTATCAAACCGGGTTCCAAGATCCTTGCAGGGGATTTCGTATATCCGATGAATATGGGTAACGGCAGTCCCGATTTCGGGGCTATGGGCGTTGGGTTGCATATTGCAATACACAACCAGCTATGGAGACGGTACGATATCCCGACAATGTCGGGTCAGGCGGCATATTCCAACTCGAAGAAGATCGACTGGCAGAACGGCGCCGAAAAGTCGCTTATGCTTTTTGCAAGCGCGCTTTCAGGGACCAACTATCTCTCTATTCACGGGTCCGTCTTCGGGGAGTTGACATGGCATCCGGTCCAGGCGGTGGTGGATGATGAAATCTGCGGATGGGTCGGCAGATTTTTAGAAGGAATAGAGGTGAATGACGACACCCTCGCCCTGGATCTCATACACAAGGTGGGACCCGTTCCAGGTCACTTCCTTAAAACCGCTCATACGAGGAAATGGTGGAGGCACGAACAGTTCACACCCTCCACCTTTGACAGGACCTCTATTCCGGAATGGATTAAACGGGGGAAACCGGATATCCTGTCTCATGCGAAACAAAAGGTCGACAGGCTTATCGCCGAACACAAACCCGAGCCGCCCTTGAGTGACGACCAGAATAAAGAGATAGACGAGATTCTGAAAAGAGCACGGCGGGACTATGAACAGAAAGGCCTGATATAGTCGTTATCCGTGAACGGTAGTAAATAATAGCGCTGACAGTGTATGAGGCTTCCGATACATAAGTGAGAGAGTCCTTCTAGTTCCCGACGAGGGCGGTTTGGCGCTATTGGTAGGTATTTTCCTTCGTATCGGTGATAACACGATGATTTCCTGTCTCTATTTTAAGGTACTATATCGTTCCATTGCGGTGAATGTCGGATTCCGAATGATCTCCACCCGAAAAATGATTCTATCCCGGACAATGTGCCGATTCGAAAATACAGAACCCTCGTTGACGCAGTTCTGAAATAGTGTAACAGAGGATAAATAGGTGCTTCAATAAATTTTCCAAACTATTATCGCTATTCATTCCTATCGTAAATTCCATACGGGAGCTTTCGGGTACTCTCTACTGCTTCCCACTCCCGCTCTGTGGAACCTCCGGCACCCCCACCCGCGTGTTGTTCGCTGAAGGAATGAAAAAAAACAGCGTACGGCAAAGATAAATTATTATTTATTGCTATATTGTAGTATAGAAGTCTATAATGGTGGAACATTGTCTTTTGCTGCGGCTGAAAACAACTGATTCAATCATAGAGCGTTCACACATCTTTTGTAGTAAGACACGAATAAAATAGGGAGGTTGCTATGAAAAAACGATACCTGGTCATAGGGATCGGTGCCGCTCTCCTGCTCGCGGGAGGGCTCTTCGTCGTATTCGGATGCAATTCCGCCGGTAGCAGTGCATTGAGCTATCCGAGCTACGGCGGAACGGACCCGAAAGGGGACTTCATTGTGGTGTTGATGGACCGCGACAACCAGCAGGTAAAAAAGATCAATTTCACCGAGGGGGAAACGGAATCATCGCAGTCGTGGTATCAGTACACCGCAGTCTCGGCCGATACGGAGTACGCGAGCGGGTTTTCGATCGTCAACAGGATCGATATCGAAGGTGGCGGGTACGTGCTCTTCGCGGAGATCCCGGACGCCGCGTGCGTGTTCCAGGCGTTCGACTCCGAGGGTCACGGAGACGGAAATCCTGTGTTCCTCGTAGCGAGGGAGGCGCCGGCCGCGTCCTCCTTCTACTCGCGGGCGTACAACTGGGTGAAGTTCATCATCGACCCGACCGGTACGGACTCCGACATGAGCTGCGGGTTCGCCGCGTTCGATACGAGCGGAGAAGCGGGAGAGATGTACGGCGCGGCGTACAGTAGGAAGGAAGAGTTTTTAGACGAGAGTGACGGCTTGAGCAACATCAACCCTTCCGGAGACGCGGGAATCGACGCCTTGACCTGGGACTCCGGGTCCGGCGCGTTCTGCATCTGGGAAGGCGCAACTGGCGACTGGAGCCAGGCCATGGCGGTTACGGGAACTGCTTCGGGTGCATTGATTCTCGACTGGGGGCCTGGGGCGGGCGGCGGCGGCGCGCTCGCGGTTCCGCAGACCTCGGCGGTCGATACTCTTTCAACATTCTGGCCGGTCGTAGACGGAACGTACCTCACCATGGCGTACGGGTATTCATTCGGTGAAGGGGCGGAGATCGGGCCGGTCAAGGTCGTTATAATGAGCGAGGGTTCTGCCGGTGCAATCGACGTGTTCAACTATTCGTATCGCATTGAAGGGGGGGATTCATATTTATATAACGGGCCGCTTGCGCTCACCCGTGTGGAAGATGAAGATATATCAATATCTTTCCAGGATGTCGCGGGTAACGATCTGGCGGCGTCCACGGTCGTACAGAACGCCCACAAGTGCCAGGGTGCGTTCGTCGCTTATGACTCGGATGAGGGATACGAGCTGCTCATAATGATGGCCTTCGATCCGTCCGGCCGTTTCTTCGGGTTCACGATGTTCGAATGGATTTCGAGCGAGGAGCAGCTTACGGTACGGTTCGGGCTCGGCGTGAAGGATGCGAACTACGACGACGCGAAGGCCCCCTCAATACCTATTGGATAATACATGACGGTACAGAAACACGCGGGCGGGAACGCCCGCGCGCCTTTCATTTAATTATGGACAGTATACATAACTTTTTAATATGAAGCCGGATTATGGGCTCGGAAGAGCGTTTGCGAATTCATTCGAAGGGAGGATGTACGGAAAGCAATAGATAAACTAAGCCGGAGGAACAGCCGCACTGCGGAAGTCCTTTGGGAGATGGTAGAGAAGGGGAGATTGACATGTTCTTTCTGGATCAAGAAAAGGTTAACGGCCTGCTGCAGGCTATTGCCAGCGGCTTCCATGAAAGTCCAAGACAGATAATGATTTTTATCGGAATCGTTATCGTGCTTATATGTGTTTTTCTGATCTTGTATTTTTATCAAAAGAAGAAAAGCAGAAAAGTGAATTTACGTCATGCGCAGAAAGTATACGATATACTAGTGTTATGTCTCTGAAATACTTTGACAAAGTCTTTTGATCTTTTCCAAGATCGAATCCGCTGTAGCAGTCCAAACGAATGG
>JAFGTF010000106.1 GCA_016934265.1 Spirochaetota bacterium | reverse complement strand
TACATAAAACGTTCTCCGTGTAGAAACGGCGAAGCCGTTTCTACAAGCAAGAAAGGGTCCCTTTACGGGAACGTTTCGACAAGACGGTCGTCCGAATCCCTTAGGATTCCATCGTATACATAAAACGTTCTCCGTGTAGAAACGGCAAAGCCGTTTCTACAAGCAAGAAAGGGTCCCTTTACGGGACCCTTTCTTGCCCATAGTAGGCATCTTTCCCGTGTTTCCGCAGATAGTGCTTGTCTAAAAGCGATTTCTTAATGCCTTTTGATTCGGGATCGAGGAGTACGGTAAAGAATCCAGTGGTCGCGACCTCCTCGAGCATAACGCTTAAGTAAACAGCCTCTCGGGCGTCAGCTCCCCATACAAACGGTCCGTGACAGGCGACCAAGACGGCTTTCATGTGCCGGCAGTCGATACCAGCAAAGGCATCGACGATCTGTACGCCGGTCTCCTCTTCGTAGTCTCTTTCGATTGCCTTGTCACCGATAACCTCGGTGCACGGCACCTCCCCGTAGAAGTAGTCCGCGTGCGTGGTTCCGAAACAGGGAAGCGGCCGTTTGGCTTGAGCCCAGGCGGTGGCGTACCTCGAATGCGTATGCACTATCCCGCCGATCCCTTCCCATTCCCTATAGAGCCTGCAGTGCGTCCTGGTATCCGAGGAGGGATTGAGTTCCCCCTCCACCCGCTTCCCGTTTAAGTCGACCAGCACAATCTGCTCGGGACCGAGCGTAGAATAGTCGACACCGCTCGGCTTTATCGCGACGATCCCCCGCTCCCTGTCGATTTCCGAGGCATTGCCGAACGTATAGACAACGAGACCCCTCTCGGAAAGTTCCATGTTCGCCTCGTAAACCCGTCGTTTCAGTTCTGAAAGCATTCTTTTCTCCGCTTATATCCTCAATAACGCCTCTAAAAGGCCGCCGGTCTCCCGATACCGATCGTACAACGCCGCGATCTTTCGAACGCTGTCACGCCGGGGTTCGTAGGTCTCGACGAATCCGTTTCCCATTTTCTTCTGCGCATCCGTTACCGAACCGTATACACCGCCCACCGTCGCCGCAAACATCGCCGCGCCGAGCGCGCCCGCCTGGTCGGACTTCGCGACCTTCACCGGCATGTTCAGCACATCGCTCAGCACCTGCATGACGTACGGCGACTTTTTCGGTATACCGCCGGAAGCGACGACCTCTTTGAACTCCATTCCCTCCTCGACGAACCGTTCGATTATCGCTCTCGCACCGAACGCCGTCGACTCGACGAGAGCCCGAAAGAGCATCGGAGCGGTGGTGCCGAGCGTCAGCCCGAGCAGCGCACCTTTCAGCTTCTGGTCCGCATACGGCGTTCGCCTTCCGTTCAGCCAGTCCAAAGCGAGCGGCCACGTCCCGCAGTCGAGCCCGGCCGCTTCCTCAGAAAGACGGCTCAAAAGCAAGTCCGGCAGCGCCTCCTTCGAATTCCCGGCCGCCTCTTTAATCTCGGTCACGTACTCGCACGGCCAGAGCAGGGTGTCGCGCAGCCACGCATACACGTCCCCGAAACCGGACTGCCCGGCCTCGAGACCCACCATCCCGGGAATAATGGACCCGTCGACCTGGCCGCATATTCCCTCCACGAGCTTGGCTCCGAGCGTTTCTTTCGGAGAGACAGCCATATCGCACGCGGACGTACCGAGGATCATCACGAACGTGTGTTCCTTGATCTCGGTTCCTACCGCTCCTATATGGGCGTCGAAAGACCCGACGGCGACGGTCGTCCCGGTCCGAAGCCCGAACCGATCGGCCCATTCACCGCTGAGCCCGCCCGCACACGTGTCCGATGTGAAGGTATGCCTGTACAGCCTCCCTCTGAGACCACCGAGCAGCGGGTCCACGGTTTCGAGAAACTCTTCCGACGGCAGCCCGCCCCACTCCTCGTGCCACATCGCCTTGTGCCCGGCCGCACACCTGCTTCGCTTCAACTTCAGGGGATCCGTCTTTCCCGTAAGGAGCGCCGGTATCCAGTCCGCATGCTCCACCCACGAGCAGGCATCGCCCCGGACCCGCTCGTCGTTTCGAAGTATGTGCAGTATCTTGGACCAGAACCACTCGGATGAATACACGCCTCCCTCGTACCTCGTGTAATCGACCCCCCCCCACGATTTCGAAGCCCTGTTGATCTCCTCCGCCTCCTCCACCGCGGTATGGTCCTTCCAGAGGACGAACATCGCGTTCGGGTTTTCCTCATGCTCCTTTATCATTGCGAGTACGGTGCCGCTCTCGTCAACGGGCGCGGGTGTCGATCCTGTGGTGTCCACCCCGATACCGACCACCTGTTTTTTCTCCTTTTCCGAGAGCCCTGAGAGCGCCTCTTTGACCGATTCCTCCATGGACTCTATGTAATCGAGCGGGTGCTGCCTGAAACGGTTTTCACCCGGATCGCAGTACATGCCTTCGCTCCAGCGCCTGTAGCGGCTCACCGACGAACCTTTCTGCTCGCCGCTGTCCGCATCGAACACGACCGTACGGACCGAATCGGTCCCGAAATCCGCCCCTATCACATACCTTCCCTCCGGCATCCTGCACTCCTTTCCACCCTATGATGATATCCCTCGTAAAACCCGCACCGCGGGCTTTATGTTCCCTCCGCCAGCTCCCCAAAGCGGGCGAATATCGCCAGCGCGGGGTCGATCGGCACCGCAGCCCGCTTCACGTTTTTCGGTATCGATATGACCGGTGTGGTCTTGAGCGTTTTACCGGCAAAACCGGGAAGCCATGCCTTCTGTGCCGCGAGCATCCGGGCCACCATCTCCCTCGTCTCGTTCAGCGTGAGTACCGCCGAGGTGAGCGGGTCCATCGCGCACGCCTGAAGCACGAGCTCGGGATCGCACTGTTTCGCGGCGAGCACGGCGAGACGCTGTACATTGATATTCGTAAGATTGAGCGCCGCGCACTGCGGCGGCAGATCGCCGACAATCGTCGGATGCAGGCTGTTTTTGTCCGCGAAGATCGGCCCCTCTGCACAGCAGTCCTCCGGCAGGTTTCTTATCATCCCGTTGTTCCTCACATTCCCGTTGAAGCTGAAAACCCTCCCGGTCTCGATCGCCTCGATAATGTACGATCCGTACTCGATGCTTCGCGGCGGAAGGTCGGCAGGTTCATCCGCGAGGACGTCCCGCTCTGCATACTTCTTTGCAACGGCCGCGCACCAGTTGTAGTATGCCCCCGTTTCACCGCCGAAGGAGGGCTCGTCGCAGTACAGCTCGAGCGCTTCCCTGTTCTTCCTGAACCAGGGGACATATTCGGAAAGATGACCGGTGGATTCCGTCATGAAATATCCGAAGTGCCGGAACACCTCCCCCCTCACCTTCTCGTTCACGTAGTACTCCGGTTTCTCGAAACGCGCGCGAAGCAGCGGATAGAGGTCTTCTTTGTCTTTCTCGATTCGAAGAAACCACGCCATGTGGTTGATCCCCGCGCAGAGATAGTCGATCTCTTCCTTCGGCACGTCGACGTATCCCGAAATGAGGTCAAGCGTCGTCTGGACACCGTGGCAGAGCCCGACGAACGACACCCCCGTCTCGCCCAACGCCCAGCATACCATCGCCATCGGGTTCACATAGTTCAAAAGCGTCGCCCGCGGGCAGAGTTCGGTCATGTCGTTTGCCAGTTCGATACTTACTGGAATGCTACGCAGGGCGCGGAACACCCCACCGGGTCCGAGCGTATCGCCGATGCACTGGTCCACTCCGTGCTTCATCGGGATGCCGTAATCGAGACCGAAGGCCTCGACTCCGCCGACCTGAAACGTGGAGATGACGAAGTCGGCACCCCGCAATGCCTCCCGCCTGTCCGTCGTAACGTACACTTCGGACGGCAGGCCGTTCTTTGCGATTACCTTCTTTGCAAACCGCTCGACTTTTTGAGTGTTCCTCACGGAAGGCGCCATCAGTACGAACTGGGTGTCGGCAAGGCCTTCCGCAGTCATGATGTCGAGCATGAGGGTCTTGCAGAATACGATACTGCCCGCCCCGATTATCGCGACTTTTCTCATCTTTCTCCTCCCAACGGTATTATGCCTCAGGGCCGAAGTGTTTGAGTATCACGAGGTTTTCCACCGTGCTTGTGTTCTTCACGATGACGCCGTTTCTCGCCGCATCCGCGGTGACAAAGAGTTCGTCTTTAGTCGCCTGCCCGAATCTGATCATGTCCGACGCTTCAATGACGTACGTTCCGAGGGTCCCATGACCCTGTATCGCGACAAGGCCGTAGGCCGCGGAATCTGCTATACGAACCTCTCTTCCCGGGTGAACGATAAGCTCCTTGGCGCCGAAGAAATCGTTATCGTATACCACCCAGCTCTCCTCGTAGCCCTCCTCATGCATCCGTTTGGGGTCTCCCGTCGGCTTCGGGGCAAGGAATCTGTTTTGGAAGAAGTTCGGATCCAGGTTGATGTCCCAGTCGATGAGGTCTACTATGTAATCGAGGTCCTGTTTTTTATCCTCCGGTACGTCCTTCACCAGCATGTCCCATCCCAACGGCCTGTCCCACACGAGCGACTGGAACATTGCGAACACGTCGCTCGCCGCCTGCGGCTCGTAGGTGACGTAGGTGCCCGGCGCATGAAGCACTCCGGGGGGGACGTTCCATCCCGTACCGAGCTCGAGTTTGAATGCATGAGACAAAAACAGAATTCCGTTGTCCCCTTTGTCCCAGTTTTTGAGACAACGTTTGACATCGTCTTTCGTCGTGCCCGGGTTGAGGCCGAAAAACGTGTAGGGGAAGTAGGCGGTATGGTTGTTGAGCTGCCGCGGAAAGTAATACCCCTCCGGCTTCCCCTTCGCCCCGACCTGCGCGGCGGTCTCGTCGTCCTGATGCAGATGGTGCGGCAGCGGTTCCATGTTGTCGAAAAACTTGGCAAACATCGTCCAGCCGCCGTGCTTCTTTATCACCTCCGTACCCAGTATCGCCGCCCCCTCAAGACCTATCGCGTCCTTAAGCAGGACCTTGTCCGGCTGTTCGCCCTCATCGAGCGCGATGTAGCTCAACCCCTCGTCTTCAAGCGTGAGCGGACCGTTGTCCGCATTGATCGTGGAAGAGAACCATCTCTCGTCTATTCCGCCGCGGTGAGCGCCGAATGCGTAGTAATCGTCCGGATGGAGCCTGAGCCGTTTTCCCGGGACACAGAAGGTACGCGGGACCCAGTTGGGCAGAAGCCGAAGGATTCCCTCCCCCCGATCAATAGCCCTTATAATCTCCGATGCTTCTTTCTTCATGTCGTCACCTCGCTATATGATAGTCTACCGAAACAAAATATAACAGCCACAGACAGACACGTAATTCATTTTCGCACACTTCCGGCGAGCGCCGTGCCGCTCGTTAAGATTGATACTGAAGTATTATACCCTATTGTGATTAAAACGCAACGGTTCGGCGTCGCAGAATTCTAATGGATAAAAATAACGGCTTCGGGTATAGTAATACATGAAACCTTCTCAAACAGGAGGCTCCACCTGTGACTTCCAAACAGAGGATGCTGAAGACACTCAACCACCAAGAGCCCGACCGGGTTCCGTACGACCTTACCAGCACGCTTGTTACGGGAATCCACTACAAGGCATACGAGCGGTTGCGGGAGTACCTCGGACTTCCGAAGCGCGAGACGAGGATATTCGACCTCGCGCAGGGCTTGGCACGCGTCGAGGACGACATGCTCGATCTTTTAGAGGTGGATACCCGCGGCGTCCTCACGGGGAACCCGTTCGGCTGGGAGCTCGAGGTGGAACAGACCCCCGAATACGAGCAGTATAAGGACGTGTGGGGAGTCGTGTGGAGAAGGCCGAAACCGCACGGCCTTTATTTCGACATGGTGGAACATCCCCTCAAGGGCGCGGGATTGGACGACCTGAAACACTACGATTGGCCGAACCCGAAAGACGAGCACAGGCTGAAGGGACTGAAAGCGGAGGCCGAAGGGCTGCGTGATTCCGGCTGCCTCATCGTGCTCGGGACCGTCGGAATGACCGTGGGCCTACTGCAGCAGTTTCAGTTTCTCATGGGATATGTGGACTCCTACACGGCGCTTGCGGCGGACCAGGCCCTTTCGTCGTACATGGTGCAAAAGCTCGCGGAGCTCGACATGGAGTTCTGGGAGTGGGCGATACCGTATCTGGGTGACGACATACGGGTGGTGATCTACGCCGACGACTTCGGAATCCAGACCGGACCGATGATTTCCTACGAGATGTTCGAACGCTACTTCAAACCATGGTACTCGAAAATCTTCTCCGTGATAAAGAAACAGAGGCCGGACCTCTATATCTTTTTCCATACCTGCGGCTCTTCGCGTTATATCATACCGGACCTCATCGCAAGCGGCGTGGATATAATAAATCCGGTCCAGTATACATCGAAGGATATGGATCCCGTATCGCTGAAACGCGAGTTCGGCCGGGACGTTACATTCTGGGGAGGCGGCGTCGACACTCAGAAAATCCTGCCGCGCGGATCGGTACTGGAGGTGAAGGACGAGGTGCGGCGGCGAATCGAGGATTTCGCGCCGGGCGGCGGGTTCGTATTCAACACCGTGCACAATATCCAGGCGGACGTGCCTCCGGAGAATATAATGGCGATGTGGGAATCGCTCAGGGAGCACGGGGTATATTAACGATACGTTTAAAAATAAATTCGGCTTCCTCCCCATAGTACATACCGCCGCATTACTCGCTTAGTACCGGTGGACGGTGCGTACTAGACCGATAACCAACATGTATCGTTTACCCCTGAAGTCATATTATCGGGTGTCGCATGCACTGCTCTTGATTATAACTCCGACAATATAAAAGCGAGGTGCCAAATGCCGGAAAACATTCATATATGCGCCCCTATCACCTTGGGCTTAGGGCAATCCGGTATGCGCTGTCTGTCTCGGATGAGCGGTAACCCTGAGAAAGAAAACCCTGCCGGATTACCGACGTGCCGAAGCAATCTCACGAAAATTTGGTGCAGTCACTAATTTTCGGCACAAATGGTGAGATTAAACGCATAGAAGTTACCCCGCATCCACAGCGAGCGGTCCACGAATGATCGTTTCAGTTTCGTCTGGACCCGTGGATACGATACTAATCGGAACACCGATAAGTTTCTCGAGCGCCGCAATATACCGCGTCGCCTCCGCGGGAAGGTCTTCATACCGCTTCACGCCGGCGGTGCTTTCCCAGCCGGCGAACTCCTCGTACACGGGAACGGCGCGCTCCAGTACGAAGACGTTTGCCGGAAAGCGGTCGGTGTCCCGGCCGTCGATCCTGTATCCGGTACATACGGGAAGCCTATCGATCCCGTCGAGCACATCGAACTTCGTCATGGCGAGCGCCTGAACGCCCGAGACCCGGACAGCGTACCGGACCGCGACTGCGTCGAACCACCCGCACCGCCTGGGCCTGCCGGTCGAGGCCCCGAACTCGCAACCTCTCTCCCTGATACTCTCCCCTGTCGGTCCCTCGAGCTCAGTCGGAAAGGGCCCCTCTCCCACACGGGTAGTATACGCCTTCACGACTCCGAGCACCTGCCCCACCGCTCCCGGTCCTATGCCGAGACCCGTCAGGACGCCGCCGGTCACGGGGTTGGATGAAGTCACATAGGGATAGGTCCCGAAATCGACGTCGAGAAGCACACCCTGCGCCCCCTCGAATATGATGCGCCTGCCCTCCTTCAGGTATTCTGCAAGCAGCCGGGAGGTGTCCGTAACGTACCCCTTCATGATCTCCCCGTATTCTTCGAGTGCATCCATGACCTCACGCACCGTCACCGGATTCCGGCCGTACTTCCCTACGATGGTGGCATTAACTTCATCGAGGGCCCTCTTCGTTATCCATTCGAGGTATTCACGCTCATCGAGGTCGCAGAGCCGTATACCGATACGCGCATATTTGTAGCTGTAGGCCGGCCCGATGCCGCGCTTTGTCGTTCCGATCCCGAGCGATTCCTCATACATACTGTCCAGCGCCCGGTGATAGGGCATGATAAGGTGTGCCCTGTCCGATACATAGAGCCTCGAGGCGGTATCGACTCCCTCGTTTTGCACGAGAGTCATTTCCTCGCTGAACGCGTACGGATCGAGAACGACCCCGTTCCCGATGATGCAGGCCTTTTTTTCCTTGAGAATACCGGAAGGCAGCAGGTGAAAGACCCACTTCTTGCCGCCCGACACAACCGTATGACCGGCGTTGTTCCCGCCCTGATACCTGCATACCACATCGGCACGGTCCGAGAGGAGGTGAACGATTTTGCCCTTCCCCTCATCCCCCCATTGGGCACCGAGTATCACGACTGTCTTCATCGCCTCCCCCTTCCTCCCGTAGATAGTGCTGCCTGTCAAGTGCCACACCGCATGTGCATTACGTCGCGTGACCTAATGCAGAAAGTTAATATAACGAAAGGATAGCTAATAGTATACTGTGAACCGGCTCGCCCGGCCACCCGACTTTTTCGTTGACGCGTCTGGTATTGCGTGTTAGCTTACCTTTAATTCGCAGCATGCATGAGGCCTTCCATGGCGATCAACAAGAAGAAAGACTCTCCGGTAAAACGAATGCTCGCAACGATAATCATCGCCTTCGTGGCGGTTGCCTTCGTGGGCTCGTTCGCATTCAACTACGCATCGAAGCGGGGAGGACCCGGTGCGCTGGCGGTCGTAAACGGCGAATCGATCCCGGTTTCAGGTGATTCGCTGTTCGCCAATCTCTACCGCCAGTATTATGAGGAGGCCCGCCAGAGCTCACCTGAAGGCGTGTCCGAGGAGACGAACCAACAGCTGTTGCGCCGCGCGCTCGATACCGTGATTCAGCGAACACTGATTCTTCAGCAGGCGAAAAAAGAGGGTATCACCGTCAGCCGGGACATCGTCCTGGCCTCCATCGTACAGCGCGGCTACTACGCATCGAAGAACGGGAGTTTCGACGAATCTCGCTACAACCGTACGCCGGAATCCGACCGGCAGCGGATATTCAACAACGAAAAGGAGCAGCTCGTCATCGGCATGTTCGTGGAGGAGCTCTTCAACACCGTTCAGGTATCCGAGCCGGAAATCAAAAGTTTCTTCCGGCTCATGGACTTCGGGAAGAAGATCGAATACGTGCTCGTCCGATACGACGATGTGGATGAGGACTCGCTGCGGCGGTTCTATGACGAAAACGGCACACTTTTCGAGCGGACACACGCGGCACATATCCTCATAAAGGATGACGAAGAAAAAGCCGAGGAGACCCTCGCCAGGGTCAGGGAGAATCCGGACCGGTTCGGCGAGATCGCAGCGGAATTTTCCGAGGACGCCAGTGCCGAGAAGCAGGGGGACCTCGGATGGTTCTACCGCGGGGACATGGTGCCGGAGTTCTCAAAAGCCGCGTTCGAGCTTCAGGCGGGAGAGATATCCGGTATCGTCCACACTCTGTTCGGATATCACATTATCAAAAGTCTGGATTCGCCCGTGCTCCAGCCCTACGAGGAGGCGCTGTACAGGGTCAAATCCGAGTATGTGAAGGCCAATAAAGAAGAGGTCGAAAAAGCCGTCGGAATAAGAAGCAAAGAAATCCTTACAGCGGCCGGCGGCGGGGTGTCTTTCCCCGATGCCGTTTCCGGCCTCAGACTCCACACAGAAACCACGGACTTCATCACTCTGAGCTCTCCGTACATATTCGACAAAGATCAGAGCTACCTCGTATACGAGCTGATGAACAACGAGCCGCTCATCGATCTAGTCTTCTCTACCCGTACTGGAGATATCGGCGGACCGATTCGGACAGAGGAGGGAGAAGTTATCTTCCGCGTTGTCGAAGAAAAGGATTTTGACATAGCGCAGTACGAGATGAGAAAGGACGCGGTAGCACGCTACTACGAAGAAATAAAGGCCAATAATTTCTTCAACGACTGGTACAGGCACGCACTGATGAACTCCAAGGTTGTCGACAACTTCAACAAGTTCTTTTCAAGAGAGCCCTCATAAAGAGGTGTGGCGCTTCAGCCGCCGACCGATGAAAGAAATAACCGAAAAAAATCTTGCGTTTTTGAAGGAGCATTTTCCTCTCGTCGGGCACGACGTCGCCTGGTTGCGGCATACGCCCGGATGCGAATGGATGGCAGGCACCCCTCCCAACGTGTTGTGCAACGGCATACACTGTCACGCGCCGAAAGATCCGCTCAAAGAGGCCCAGCGCCTCGTCGGAAACCTGAACGTGAAAGAGGGAGGGCTCCTCGTCTTTATGGGTATAGGTCTGGGGTACCAGATCGAAGCGTTCAAGAACATGTATCGCGATAATGTCAGCGGGTTGACGGTGATCTGCGTAGAGCGGAACACCTCCCTGTTCTGGCAGCTCGTTAGCCATCGCGATATATCGTTCTTAGAGGGCAGCCATCTCTTTGTCGGTGAGGACCTTGTGCGGATCGTCGAATTTATCCAAACCGTCGATCCTCTCGTGTTCAGCGGATACAGAATCGTAAAACTGAGGGGCGCCTGCACGGTCTTTGAGCAATACTACCGCGAGGTCGAGGGTCACCTGAAGAATTTTCTCTCCTCACGGCTGTCCGACCTTCTCACGATGCACGCCTTCGATACGCTCTGGTTGAAGAACGCAATCGACAACATACCGACTTTCGTCGGCAGAAGCTCGATACCGCCTCTTGAGGGCGTCGCAGAGGGCGCCACCGCCCTCGTCGTCGGTGCGGGACCCTCGCTGAGAACCCAGCTTGCCACCATCAGGAAGAAACAGGACCAGCTGCTCATCATAGCGTGCGACACCGCGCTCGAGCCGCTTTGTAAGGCGGGCATCGTTCCCGACTTCACCGTTGCCGTGGACGCCCAGTACCAAAATTTCCTCGATTTCTTCTCATACGCCATGAGCGGGGACGCGCGGGACGACAGCGTGCTCGTCTGCGACCTCACCGCCTATCCGAAAATACCCGGCCACTGGCACGGCCCCCTCTTCTTCTTCTGTACGGTCCACGAGGATAAAAGCGGCCGTAGCGACGCACACCCCATCGCCACCAAGTTCAGCTCCTTCTACAGACCGACCGGACGTCTGCGCTGCGGCGGATCCGTTGCGTCGACCGCCATCGACCTCGCGCTTTTCCTCTGTACGGGACCCGTACTGCTGTGCGGCCTCGATTTCGCCTACACCGGCTTTAAGACGCATGTAAACTCATCTCCCGCCTACACGCTGTACTATGCGGGACAGGATCGTCTTACGACGATTTCGACTTCCTTCCTACGAAGGATCGCGGCGCGTAAAACGCTTTATCGAAACGGAATCGCCAAAAAGAGGGTGCTCTCGGACTATATGTTCGGAAAATACCTCTCCTGGTTCGAACCGGCCGGCCGGGCCCGCGACGGTTTCCAAAGGGTGTTCAATGCGAGCGCTGAAGGGTCCGAGATACCGGGTATTCGGCACATCGACCTCGACCGCTACCTTAAAAGAAGTGAGGCCGATACACCCCCGAAGTCGCACGCGACACTCGGCGTCAGGTCCGTATCCCAGAAACCACTTACCCGGACCGCAGCACGTCGCTTTCTATATTCAGTGAGAAACGAGATCGCTGAGACGAAACGCCTCTGCAGCCGTCTTTCGCCGGACGCTCTCAAAGATACTCTCTCAAGAAGCACCACCTTCCTGTCACAGAGCATCGCGTTGAGCCTTCGGCTCTACAAAGAGGAACCGCAGATCAAGGCAGGCCTTATGTCGATTCTCACTCTGCTCGAAGGGCGGGTTTTGCATTCCATCGAACTGATAAAGGAATAGCCCTGTTCCTTGGAATAGCCTATTCCATCTTTCTCATCTCGAAGAGTCCGTTATCCACATATATGTACACTGTGGTATTGGAATAGCTCTTGAAAGGTACCGAAATAGTGTCGCCTCCCGTGTTATCGGCGTTGTAGATCTCCCGCTCCCCTATCCTGTCCTTGACCACGATTCGGATGGAAGCTTCTTCGAGGTCGGGCGGTACGTCGAAGTTCAGCACGCGCGCATACAACTTTTCTTTCTCCTCCTCCGACGGCAGATAACCGACGTTGAAGGTAACGGTGTCGTTACGCCGTACTACTGTCTCGGGAAGAGGGTCCTGGGAAATTATGAGGCCGTTCATCGAGGGATCGAGGATCTCCTCCGTGATGACGTGTACCAATACGCCGCGAAGCGCGAGTTCCTGCATCACGACCTCCACCTTTTCGCCCGTATAATCCTTGAGCTGGAAGAGGTGAATCTCTCTCCCCTTCGAGATAATGAGGTCGATCGTATCGACGTTGGTGATCGGGGTATTGGGCGGCGGAAACTGGCCCACGATCGTCCCTTCCGCATATTCGGAGGCGACATAAGTCACATTTCCTATCCTGATCGTCTTACCCTGGAAGGAGAAGATCTCCTGCAGCCGGTTCTGCACAAAAGTGATCGTCATACCGGTATAGTCCTCGACAATGGATATGATGGGCCCCTTGCTCACGATGAGTTTAATATCCTTCTTCTCCCGTACGATGCTTCCCGGCTTCGGTTCCTGCTCGACGACGGTGTTCTTCGGGTAATCCGAAAAGTACCTCGGATCTATGACGGCCCTGAGGTTCTTCTTCTGCAGGATGATAAGGCTCTCTATGAGATCGTTTCCCGTGACCTTCGGCACCGCAACCTCCGGCTGTCCCCTTCTCATAACGAGGAAGGTGCCGAATGCGACAGCCAGCGCCGCACATACAAAAATGACGATGAGAATGACGACGTTGCGGAGCAACAGCCTCGAGCTTGAGGCGACTCTGTCCTTGAACAATTGAAAGTAGGAGAAAAATCCCTGTTTCACTTCCCTTCCCTTTCCGCCGTTTTCTTCCGAACCGGGGCCTTTTTGAATGTACTATCCGTTCAACCAGGCCGAATGCTACTATTTTATATACGATCACGGCTGATTTTTCAAGACCTTTCCGACGAGCTCCCTATATCCGCAGGTGAATTCACCATGAGTCATGCACCGTTTATTTTCGAGCTGAAGCCGCCGTATGCCTATCGTTTCATCACCGGTCAGCACGAGGATTCCCTCGGTTTTGTCGATGCCCACGATGGTACCGGGCTCGCCGGGATATTTACCTTTTTTCGTTATTATTCTTTCCGTCCTGTGCGCGTTGAATATCCGTACTGTTTTACCGTCGAGAAAAGTATACGCGACAGGCCACGGATTGTACGCCCTGATCCGGTTTAAGACTGTGCGGGCCGTCTCCGACCAATCGACGAGCCCTTCTTCCTTCCCGACCATCGTGCAGTAGGTCGCCTCCGATTCGTCTTGCGGCCTCAGCGTAAGAGCTCCGGAAAGAAGCCCTCGTATACCCTCCACGATGAAATCGGGACAAACCGCCGTTATCCGACGCAAGAGGTCTCCCGCGGTATCTTCCTCCCCTATCGCTATCTCCCGTTGAAGAATGATGTCCCCCGCATCCATCCGTCGGTGCATCTTCTGAAGTGTAATGCCGGTCTTTGTTTCCCCCTCGAGGATCGCGGCAACGAGCGGAGACGGACCCCTGTATTTCGGAAGCATCGAAGCATGCAGGTTCACGCTGCCGTAGGAAGCGGCCTCTATGACCTCCCGGGTCAGTATCTTTCCGTAGGCGACGACGACACTAAGCCCTATCCCTCTCTCTTTCAACTCACCTGCGATCTTGTCCCCACCCTTCTCATAGTGCCGGACTTGTATACCGTTCTTCAGGGCGTACTCCTTGACAGGGCTTTTTGTTATCTTTCTGCCCCTTCCGCACTCTTTGTCCGCCTTCGTTACGGCAAGGTCGACCTCGAATGCATTGTGAAGTGCTTCGAGGCAGACCCTCGCAAAAAGAGGGGTTCCGAAAAATGCGATCTTCACCGCTTCCCTCAGATTCATTTGTTCCAAAACGAGTTATGTGTATAAAAGAAGGTGCCGGCATACGGGATGATGAGCAAAGGCGCCCGAAACGGCACTCACCTGGACGAGGGAGAAGGACGGTGCGTCATATCATCGATCTCGGGTTTCGTCCTCTTCTTTTCCTTTTCGGAAAGCCTGTCTATGAAGAGAACCCCGTTCAGATGGTCGATCTCGTGCTGGAGCACACGGGCCAGCAGCCCCGAAGCATCGATCTCCACGGCGCTTCCGTTTCTTGTAGTACCGTGCACGACCACCTTCCGCGGTCGCTCGACCTCGGCATTGATCCGGGGAACACTGAGACAGCCTTCCTCGGAAACGGCCGTTTCCTTGGATGCATGTACGATCTCCGGGTTGATGAGTGACAGATGCTCGAATCCCTTTTCATTGATTGATACGGTGATGATTCTTTTGGAGATCCCTATCTGGGGTGCCGCAAGCCCGACTCCGAACTCGTCCTCCATCGTGTCGAACATATCCTGAATAATCGCATGGACACCGTCGTCGATTGTATCGACAGGCGCCGCCTGCTTTCTCAGGACGGTATCGGGGTATTTTTTCACTTCGCGTAACGCCATGTAAAAAATATAACCAGGGCCCTTTTATTTAACAAGAAAAATCTAGAGCATGGAGACCGGGTCGATGTCTATCTCCATATAACAGCCCGGCCTCTTCTTCAAGGAGGAGGTAAGCTCGCGCAACAGCGGCCTGATTTTTCCGGTGTCTCTGCTCTTGATGATGATATGCACCCTGTAGTTTTTCTTGATCCTCGATAACGGACAGAGCGTCGGGCCGAGCACCGAAGTCCCCTCCGGGCATCGCTCGCGGATGAACGATCCCGCATGTGCCGCCTGTTCTCTGATCTCTTCGGAATTCTCTCCTCTGAACACGAGCCGCACGATCCTGCAGAACGGCGGGTAGAACAACGATTCCCGAAAACGTATTTCTCTCGAGAAGAACTCCCCGTAGTCCTGCCGCTTTGCGGTCTGTATCGCATAGTGTGCCGGGTTATAGGTCTGAATAATGACCTCACCCCCCTTTTCGCTCCGGCCTGACCTTCCCGATACCTGGGTAATGATATTGAACGTTCGCTCCGCAGACCTGAAATCCGGAAAGTTGAGCGGAATATCCGCATTGAGCACGCCGACGAGCGTTACGCCGGGGAAATGCAGTCCCTTCGTGACGATCTGGGTTCCGACAAGTATATCGATCTCCCGTCTCGAAAACGCTCTCAGCGTCCGGGGTATCATCGTCCTCTTCTTCACCGTGTCCGTGTCCATCCGAACGATCACCGCGCCGGGGAACCGCTCGCGCAGATCCTTCTCCACCTTCTCCGTACCGAACCCGGAGTACCCGACCCGCTCGGATCCGCAGTTCGGACAGGTCTCAGGAGGTGGCTCCGAGTAATCGCAGTAGTGACACGAAAGCCGCTTGCTCTGCATGTGAAACACGAGGGTTATGTCGCAGTTGCTGCAGCGAAATACGTGGCCGCAGCTCATACAGTATATATACGGCGAGAATCCCCTTCTGTTCAAAAACAGTATCGTCTGCTCCTGTCGACCGAGGCGCGTCTCGATCGCCCGTGCGAGAGGCTTGGATATGTTGTCTCGTTTGCCGGTCTTTCTCAGATCGGTGACGTACGTCTTCGGCAGGCTCTGGTTGGAAACCCTGTGCTTGAGCTCTAAAAGCCCGAACTTCCCGCGTTTTGCGAGAAAATAGGACTCGACGGAGGGAGTCGCGCTTCCGAGGAGCAGGATGGCATTGTGTTTCTTCGCACGGTACAGGGCGACTCGCTTTGCATTATACCGTGGCGTCTCGTCCGATTTATAGCTCGTCTCATGCTCCTCGTCGATTATGATGATTCCGATGTCCAAAAGAGGTGCGAATACCGCGGAACGGGCGCCGATGACGATCCGCTTGCCACCGTCCTTGATCCTGTGCCACTCGTTGATCCTCTCGGCCTTCGTGAGGCGCGAATGCAGTATCGCGAGATCTTCACCGACACGTCTCGAAAAATAGTCGACTGTCTGCGGGGTGAGCGATATCTCGGGAACGAGGAGTATAGCACCCCGTTTTGAATTCACGACGTCGTTGATTATCCGAAGGTACACTTCCGTCTTACCGCTGCCCGTGATGCCGTGCAGCAGAAAGGTCTTTTCGCCGCAGCCGTTCATTGCACCGTGCAGCGTATGGTACACCGACCGCTGCTCTTGTGTAAGGACTATGGTATCTGGACGCTCGAGGCACCTCGTTCTCGCAGGCGGGCGTCTCTCGCTTCGCTTGAATCCCTTCGGCATGACGGTCCAAAGCGCCTCCCCGACGCCGCACAAATAGTAGTCGGCCATCCATTCCGAGAGCTCGATCAGCTCACGGTTCAGAACGGGAACCGGATCTAAGACCTCCTCGATGTCCATCACGCTTGTAACAGCGGTATTTTCCCGCCTTTCGGAGTCGGGAACCATCCTGTATACCAGACCAGTCATGGGTCTTTTCCTGAGCGGGACGGTCACCCTCACCCCGGGCAGTACCCCTTCTACAGAGTCCGGGATCCTGTACAGAAGCGGTTGTATGGGCCGGTTGAATACAACTTCACAAAACATCGATACTTCCCATCGTTCCCCCATGATTTCGTACCGGCGATATGCGCAAAAGGCCGTATACAAAGAGGTTCGTCGTTGTTTTTCGACTGTTCTATAAGATTCAGCGAACCGTTTTTATATCCCTGTAGTAATCCCGCAGGAGCTTGAGGTCGTTCCATACCGGCCGCCTGTACTTCTCCGGAAACCGTAAGACGGCCGCCGGATGGTATGTGACGATCACCGGTATACACAGACCGCCAGGCCGTCCCGAATCGGGCCGGTACTGGTGCAGCGTGCCGCGGAGACGTGACACCGCGACGGACGAGCCCAAAACGGTATTCGCGGCCGGTCCGCCGAGACAGCATATGACCAGCGGGTCTATGATCTCGATCTGTCTTTCAAGGTAGGGAAAACAGTGTGCAATCTCTTCCGGTAGGGGGGTACGGTTCTGCGGGGGTCTGCACTTTACTACGTTCGTTATGAATACTTCTTCCCTGCGAAGATCGATTGCGGCGAGCATCTTCGTGAGCAGCTGGCCCGCTCGTCCGACGAACGGCTTTCCCTGCCTGTCCTCGCTGCTTCCGGGGCCCTCGCCGATGAAGATGACGTCCGCCTCGACATTTCCTTCACCCGGAACTGCATGCAACCTGCCCTGCGAAAGTCCGCAGCGGCTGCACCGCACGACCGCAGACGATATCTCCCGTATGCGACTCGCCTTGTCCTCATGCGGATCCCCGGCGATGCGCGGATATGATACCCGCCCTTTGGTACGAAAACCGGATTCCAAACAGTCTATGGTATCGTGAACGAGACGGACATACTCCAGCCTGATATCACGCATCTTCTTTTTAATTCTTCCGCCGCTCCTGTTTGGCCTTGCAGGCTATACACATCTTCGCCTCGGGAATCGCCCTGAGCCGCTTCTCGTCGATCGGTTTTCCACAAACGACACACCTCCCGAATATTCCCTCGTTCAATCGGTTCAGAGCCTCGTTTATCTCGCTCAGCTTTTCCTGCTCTTTGACGGTAAGGCTGGAATAGATGAGGTGCTCATATGAGCTGTTGGCCTCGTCGACGATATCACCGGTGATGGTTTCGCTTTCCACCCCCTCGATCTCGTTTGCGAGCTCGCCTTCGATTGTTTCGAGTATCTGCTGCTTCTTCTGTATGAGTTTTTTCTCGATACTTTCCAGTGTGCGTTTGCGCATAACTCTCTCCATCGCTCTACAGATGGGTATAATGACGAAAAGGTACGGCTAGCGTATTAATTTATAATAAAAACCGCAAAACGCCAAATGAAAAATACACTGATATCTCCCATTAAAGCGTTTTTGTATTCAATTATTGTCCATATCTCCGAACTGCCGTGTTCCTTATCCGGGCAGAAAAAGCGTTTCACGGTGTATTCGCATCTTACTTCAAACATGGCTCTTTCGCAGGCGTAAAACAGCCTGTTCCACTGATCCATTAAGGCCGTTCGACGAAGCCGGTAGATATTCACAATCGTCCAATCCGTGCAGAAAGCGCATAGCGATTTCTGCAAAAGTCCGTTCGACGAAGCCGGTAGATATTCACAATCGTCCAATCCGTGCAGAAAGCGCATAGCGATTTCTGCAAAAGTCCGTTCGGCTCTGCCGAACGGACTTCATAGGTCTGCAAGCATAGGTTCCAGCCGTTCCCTGTCTATTAGATCGAGAGGACGGATATTGGAAAGATCGAGAGCCCGCTGTGTGAAGTGCGAGCTCGTTATGAAGATACCCTTCGATGCTCCGCGATCACTCATCTTCTCTAAGAGCTCGCGTACCGGTAACTCGCCGACCTGGGTTATCCACCTCGCGATGTCGACGATACAGACATGCTCGTCCCTGCCGACCCGGAAGGTACCGATGTACTCCACGAAGTCCTGCTTCTCGATACCGGTCTTCTCGATGGAAACACCCAAGGCTCTGCAGAGTTTCTCGCCGGTTTTAAAGAACCCCTTTGTGTTCATGGTAATAAATTTAGTGAGGCTTTCACTCTTGTTTATCTCCACGTATATGTCTATCTTGTTTCTCACGTCACGATAGTGCGGCTGTACCGATTCGATCTCCTTCCAGAGCTTTACGGCTCTGTTTATATCGCCCGTCCTCACGAGGTAGCCCGCATAGTGATATTTCACCTCGACCAGGTCACGGGTTTCCGAAGTACCGAAGGCAAGCGCCTGCTCGATCGATTCGAATGCTTTTTTTTCTTCCCCGAGGGCCATATAGATGTTGCCGAGGTGAAAGAGCGAGAGGAACCTGAATTCGTCTTTTTCTTTTGCCTGCTCGAACTCTTCTATACTCTGCTTATAGCTCCGTTCCTTTTCAAGGACCAGCCCGTAGTAGAAATGAGCTTCCACACCCGCCGGTTTCATCTCGAGCGCTCGTTCCAGCGCCTTTTTCGCCTTCTCCACGCGGTTGAGCTTAAAACCCACCTTTCCGAGCTCCAAGAAGGCTTCGTCGAGATCCTGATCCCATCGGCCGGCATTCTCGAAATACTCCATCGCCTTCTTAAGCTCGTTCTTTTTAACCGCTATAAGGCCGAGATGATACTGTGCCGAGGCGTGATCTTCCTGCAGCGTCGTCACTATCTGGAACTCGCGTTTCGCCCTGTCTACATTATCGATTCTGTAGTTTAGAAGCGCGACCTTGTAGTGGACATCCACTTCGCTGATCGAGGTATCGAAACTCGTGCTCATTGCGAGCTTATTGTACTCTACGAGTGCCATCTCATAATTACCGAGGTGTTCATAGCAGAGCGCGATATTCCAGATATACACCCTTTTTTTCGGGTTCTTTGCCAGAAGCTCCTGAAATATATGAAGAGCGTCGCCGTATTTCTCTTCCTTGAACAAATACATCGCACGCTCATAGCGCTTCTTGCGTCTGGCCCGTATGAAGATTATTCCGATGGAAAAAAGAACGATAATGCTGAAGATTAAGAGAATTGCAGCTATCATATCACGCACCCTGTGTCTTCTACCATCGAATATAATATAACGTTAAAAGAAACCTCGTACATCGTATCCGAGTCCCGAATTCTATCGTAAGCACGCAGGAAAATAACGTCCCGCCCTGCGCAGTATTTCCTGTTCAAACGAAGCTGTTGCCGCAACGGTCCGGGAGGATCCTGTCAATAGAAAACCTTCAGCAGATACAGGCCCCCCGCATACGACGTCTGGACGAAACTGCTGCGCATATCGGACCTGAGGATCTCGTTCACCTCCCCCGGAGGTTTTCTTTTTTTTTCGAGCGCAAGAAACGTTCCGACGATCGTCCTGACCATCTTCCGCAAGAAACCGTTTGCCGTGATATCAAGAACAACAAATTCACCTTTCGTGCTGAATCCGCATTGTGATACCTCCCGCACCGGCTGCTCGTCTTCCTCGATACAGGCGAGATTTCTGAAATCGTGGCTTCCTACAAGCCTTGCCGCATATTCGTTGAGGAGCCCTATGTCGAGCCTGTGCGTAATGTTGTAGCAGTAGTGCCTGAAAAACGGGACCGGGTTCTCATGCGTGCTTATAATGTACCTGTACCATCTTTTACGCGCACTGTAGCGGGGATGAAACTTATCCGGAACCTCAATCGATCTGTTTACCCTGATATCCTGCGGGACCGACGCGTTAATCGCCCGTTTGAACTCCTCAGGGGTCATCCGGCTTTCCGTTCTGAACGAGGCCACCTGCCCGATGGCATGAACGCCGCGGTCCGTTCTTCCGGAACCTAAAAGCGTAACGGGGTGCTTGACGATGCCGGACACCGCGCTTTGAAGTACTCCCTGAACCGTAACCGCGTTTTTCTGTATCTGCCAGCCCGAGTATCCCGTTCCGTCATAGGAGATCTCGAGTGCAATATTCCTCATTCCCCTTTGAGCCTCTCTATTTCCGTACCTATCATCTCGTAGAGGTCCTTGGAGAGGTCCAGGATCTGCGAAGGCTTGCTCTTGCTCGACTTTCCCGATCCGAAGATCCTCGATATCGTACGTTTCGCGCTCTCGAGTTTGTGTGCCCGTTCCTCCGTATCCGAACTCTGCCCGTATTTGAAAAGAAGCAGGCTTGCGATGAACAGTATCCCCTGAAATCCATAGTTCTTGTCGAGGTCCGGACCGAAATGCTTGACGCTCTCTATCCTCTCCTCTCCTGTCTGCGAGTAGGCTATCGTCCTCTCGTAGAAGTCCGCCGCCTTGCAATATAATAAACGTTTCAGCTTGCCGAAGTTCTGCCCGGGATATTTGTCTTCCAGATCACCGAACAGCCAGGCGGCCCTCAGCGCGCTCAACCCTTTTTTGAATGAGGGGGCCCGGTCTTTGGGCATGAACGAATAGCAGCCTACCGCGAGGATGTAGCTCGCCGCTCCGGTAAAAAGATTTCTCGGCCGCCTGAAGTCCACAATGGGGAAGAAAAGGGAGATATCGTGTATCCTTTTGGTCTTCTGCGAAAGGGCGATACCGGTGTGTTCCTTCACGATGGAGGGAAAATCTTCAGGGTAGGCCGAATAGTAGCAGGACGGACATACGGTTACGGGATAGATGAGCGGATTGAGTTCTCGGACTTTTTTGCTCGGTTCATATGTCCTCCTAAGCTCATCCGTCGTCTGGCGCGCGATGAGCCGACCCCTGCCGGTCAGCATCTCTTCCTTTTTGAAAACATCACCGCATACCGGACATGTGATCGGATTTTTCAGATAGTAGGAAACCCGGACTCCCGCCGACTTATCCTGTCCTTCTTTATCCACGGCTGCACCTTTAGAGATTGATCCCGGAGACCTCTTGTTTCACCACGGTGACTTCAACGGAACGAGGCTCGTAATTAATAAACGAGGCTCCTTCCATCTTTGTCTCCATCAGCACCGGCAGATGGTACCTTCCGACGGTCTCGACGTCACCGCATTCCACCACCGCCGTCACCACATCCAGGTCCAGATCCTTCTCGAGCCGTTTCGGCAGCTTTACGAGCACGGAAGCGGTGGTAATAGACGAGCGCGCAAGAAGTCCCCCCTTCAGATTGATCGCCACGATCGGAACCTCGGAAATCCGCCGTACGACGTATTCCTCTTTTACAATGGCCTTTATGGTCACCGTACTCTCGTCCACAAGCGTAATCTTATCATTTTCCAGATTTATCGCCACATCTTTAATGGTCGTTTCCGTCAGCCCGCTCACATCGATGTCCTCCGTATACACCGAATCGATATCATGGACGAGGGATATCGGACCCTCTATGTTCACTCTCTCCGGAATGACCTCGACGTTCTCGAGCTGATAACCGAACGGCGGCTCATTGTAAATCACCGGAACCACCCTCGCCTTTTTTATCTGTACGGCCTCAATCTCCGTCTCTACAAACGCAGGGCTTATCTCCTTGACAGTCACGCCTCGGGGAAGCGATTCCTTGTCCACCCGGACGATATGTCGTCCGCGGTTTCTTACCGTCCCGCCGATATCGATATATGCGGAAAGCCTTTCACCGTCGACCAGTGCAAGTCCGTTCTCCTTTCCCTTGAGCACAAGCTTAACTGTTTTCGGGACGTCGTTCGACACGATATAATCGGCAGGCATGTTTCTCATTTCCAGGGCAACGGATAAAAATCTCTCCTTTGCCTTGAGGTTGTCGACATAGATCCAGAGGATCGCTGCAAGCGCCAGAGAAATAAGCTTTATATGCCATTTATACGTTATTTTTTTTAAAAGTTTCGCGAACATGTCACCTATGACTTCGAATGTAGTATTTCTTCGAGCCTCGCCCGAAGTGTCTTGATGGAAACACCCATCTGGATATTTCCGTTCTGCGCGATTGAGATCTTACCGGTTTCCTCAGAAATCACGATAACGAACGCATCGGTCTCCTCGGAGAGCCCGAGCCCGGCCAGATGACGAGTGCCGTAGCCATCGAGGATCTCATGACGCTCGGTGAGGGGCAGTATGCACTTTGCCGCGACTATCCGGTCGCGTTGTACTATCACCGCGCCGTCGTGAAGTGGCGATTCCTTCTTAAAAACCGATAAGAACAGCTCGCCCGAGAGGATACCGTCTATCCGTACGCCGGTTTCGATATAACCCCTCAAGCCCACCTTCCTTTCAATTACGATGATTGCTCCCGTTTTCCGGTTCGAGAGCTCTTCGGTGGCGCCTGCGACGATCTCAATGATATCCGTCGACTGTGTAAAGAAGGCGCCGAAGAACCTGTTCTGACCGAGCCTCGTGAGGATTCTCCGAAGCTCGGGCTGAAAGAGAATGATAATCGCAATAACCGCCACTCCTATAAGCTGGCTTAAAAGCCAGCTCACCGTTTCGAGATGCAACAGCTGGGCCAGCCAGGCGGCGAGGATAATGAAGGCGAGACCCTTGAGCACCTGGATTGCCCTGGTGCCTGAGATCATAAGGTATACACGGTAGATGACGAACGCGATGATAAGGATGTTCACCGCAGGCAGAAGGAATGTCTTTACCCAGTATATGTTGAAAATCGCGTTCATATTTCCGTTGAGATGAGGATAAACTACGACCGTCTGACGGCATCCGCTATCTTCACGGTCTCGGCTGCTTCCTTTACATCATGTACTCTAATAATATCGGCACCATGCAGAATAGCAATAGCATTCGCTGCGATCGTCGGTACGAGCCGGTCTTCCGGTTTCAGGCCGGTAGATGCGCCGAGGAACGATTTCCTCGACAATCCCACGAGTAGAGGGTACCCTTTCTTCTTGAACAGTTCGAGGTGTTTGATAATCTGGAGGTTCTGCTCTGCGGTCTTTGCAAAGCCGATACCGGGATCTATGATGATCCGCGATTTACTGATTCCGGCCTCAATAGCCCTGTCGATCGAGACATCGAGCTCTCCCGATATATCTTCGATCAGGTTCCCGTATTCGGTATATTGCTGCATGTTCCGGGGTCTTCCGCGCATATGCATCAGCACGATATACACACCCGCCTGAGAAACAACCTCTCCCACTCCGTCTTCGAAACGCAGTCCTGAAATATCGTTGACGATCGCGGCACCACGTTCTATCGCCTCCGCCGCAACGTCTGGTTTGTAGGTGTCGACCGATAGTGTGACATTGCTTCGCTTCCGTATCCCCTCGAGAACGGGAAGTACCCTTCGCTTCTCCTCGTCGATGCCGATACCAGAGGCTCCAGGTCTGGTCGATTCACCGCCGACATCTATTATGTCCGCCCCGAGATCCTCAAACCGGAGAGCCCTGACTACGGCACGTTTCGTGTTGTATACCCTGCTGCCCGAAAAGAACGAATCCGGGCTCACGTTGATGATGCCCATGACAAGGGTCCTGTCCCCGAGGTCAAGGTCCTGTTTCAACACCGCTCCTTACTTCTTCTTGTGTCTGTCTTTTCTCAGCCGCTTCTTCCGCTTGTGCGTTGCGATCTTCTGTCTCTTCCTCTTCTTACCGGACGGCATCACTCCTCCTGTATCTAATCCTATGCGACATCTTATTCCCCTTTTTCCTCGGGCCCCGTTTGCTGTTGGGACCCGTTATCTGCGTCTTTTTTTCCCCTGTCGTCGAACACCGTTTCCGCGTAGTTGGCCTGAAGATCGGCTATCACTCCGTCTAAAAGCTTATTTTCCTCCGGCCCGAGGTTCCCCCTCGTCTTGTCCCGCAGCATCAGAAGTATATCAATTGTGGCCTTTACGGCCTGCAGGTCTTTGCGTATTCCTCCCGATACGGGGTCTTCGACCTTCCCCAGTCCCACCCATGCCGAGGAGGAAAGTGTTATAACGAGCGCCGTAAAACTCGACTCCGGCCTGTACCCCTCGTTGTCACTCAATTTTCCCGCCCCCCGCTTCAGTATTCAACAGAAGCATAATATAGCGATAACTGCTTTGCATTTCAACCGGTTTACAGGTACTTCATCCCGTTTTCATCCTCCGACAGTCGCTTCAGCACCTCCTTTACCCTCTGGTCGCAGTCCTTGCGACAGACGAGGATCCTGTTTCTTTCCTTCACCACGATGAGGTCTTCAGCTCCGACGAGTGTAATTATCGACCCTTCCTCGCCGAGAACGATGTTGCGCTGCGAATCGACGAGAACGACGTCCCCCTCAGTCACGTTACCCATGTCGTCATGCTCCCTGTACCGGTCCAACGAACCCCATGAACCGACATCGTCCCACACGAATTCCGGGGCTATGCAGGCTATGGAACCGGATTTCTCCATAATCCCGTAGTCGATCGACTCGCTCTCTATCCTGCCGAACTCGTCCCGCGTCACGTTCTCCTCCTCTTTCGTACCGGAGGCTTTTTGTATTCTCACAAGTGACGCGTACAACCGCGGCATGTACCGTTCGATGGCCGATAGGATTTCCGATACTTTGAATACGAACATGCCGGAGTTCCAGAAATATCTTCCCGATTCTATAAACCCTCGTGCGGTACGCTCGTCCGGTTTCTCTGTAAACCGTACGACATCGTATACGGGGAGGCCGCCGGCAGTTTGAGGCGGCTTTTTTACCTCGATATACCCGTATTCCGTCGCCGGCCGTACCGGTGTGATACCGAATGTTAAAAGCCTCCCTGTTTCCGCAACCTGGACCGCCGCATCCAACGCCTTCAAGAATTCTCCCTTCGGCGTTATGAGGTGGTCGGCGGAAAGGACGGCCATGACCGCCCCGCTGTCCATCATTTCGATTCGGGCGGCAGCTAGCCCTATCGCGGGTGCGGTATTCCTTCCCACGGGCTCCAGTATCAGGTTGCCTTCCCCGATCTCGGGGAGCTCTTGAAGAAGCGGCGTGCTCAGATGTTTTCCCAGCACGAAGAGAATCCGCTCCTTTTCGTATTCCGGGTAAACGCGAAAAAACGTCTCCCGGACCATGGTACGATCGGTTGCGATCCTGTGAAACTGTTTCGGCTTGCTACGCGTGCTTTTCGGCCAGAACCGCTCTCCTTTTCCTCCCGCCATGATTACCACGTATACCACGGACTCCTCCTCTCAACAGACAGGCTCATATCGTCCGAGCCTTCGATTCGAGCGATCGATTCACCCTATCCGGCGACGAAACGCTCTATCCTTCTTTGTACTTCCTCCCAATTGTCCGGGGTAAACCATTCGGCGTTTTCACGTCTGAACCAGCACAGCTGCCGCTTCGCATATCGTCGGGTATCGCGTACGAACAACCGTACGGTCTCCTCGTAGGAGAGGCACCCCTTGAAGTACTGTACGAAATGGCTGTACCCGAGACCTCTCATCGCGGGCAGCCGTTCATCTATTCCGCCGCACACAAGCCCGTATACCTCCTGCGAAAGGCCTTCCTGTATCATCCTCCCGCAGCGTGACTCGATGTTTCTGTACAGTTCGTCCCGCTGTATGTCGATACCGATCTTCAGCACTTCGTACCGCGCGTTCCTGCTTTTGTTCGTAACATCGCTGAACCGTCTGCCGGTAAGCTCGCATATTTCCAGCGCACGAACGATCCGTAGGAGGTCGTTTTCATGCAGTTTTCGTGCGTAATCCGGATCGAGCCGCTCGAGACGCCGGTACAGTATCCCGCGTGATTCTTCCTCCTCTCGGTAAAATCTATCACGCAGTGTTGTGTCTGCTTTCGGTGCTTCGTCGAGACTGTATTCCAGGGCCTGAAAGTACAGCCCCGTTCCGCCGACTAAGATCGGCAGAAGGCCCCGCCGGGTTATCTCCTCTATGGTCCTTTCGGCGAGACGCATGAAGTCTCCCGCACTGAACCGGTACGAAGGAGGAACGATGCTCACGAGGTGATGCGGAACGATCGCGCGCTGGTCCGCCGTCGGTTTGGCGGTCCCGCAGTCCAATCCCCGGTATACCTGCATCGAGTCGACGGACACGATCTCGCCGATCCCTCCCGCGACCTTCACCGCCAGCGCGCTCTTGCCCACTCCAGTAGGCCCGAAAATGAAGACAATCCTCTTTTCACTCACCGGTGCGGATTCCCCCGTATGACCGTAACGGGTCTTTTGATTCTGATCACGTTGATGATATGCTGGGCTGGCGGACGGCCGAAGCCGTCTTCGCGGACGATGCCGTCGTATCGAATGGTTCTTTACCGTGCGTCTTTTTTTCACACAGTCTCCGCTCTATTTCCGGTACACCGGCTCTTGCTGTATCAGAGCGGGCGCAGCATGATGCTACTGCTGCTACTGTTCCTTCTTTTTTTCCTCCTCGCGCAGATAATAGTTGATATCCTTTTTCAGGATCTGTCCCATGGCGAGGGAAACGATCTTCCCGTCATACCCTTCGAGCTCGTCATCGCCGACGAAGTTGATCTGCCTTCCCCTCTTCATCACCGCTTTCGAGAGTAGATACCTGTTTCCTGTATAGTCGATAATTTCATATACTGGGAGCATATGTCATGACCTCGCTTTTCTTTCCTGTGTAATGATTTCCTCGACCTTCCGTATCGCATTTTCGGCGATATCATTTACTACAATATACTTAAAACGATTTCTGTATGCAAGCTCATTCTCCGCGTCCCTGAGCCTCACCAGGATCTGTTCTTCACTTTCCGTCTTTCTCTTCCGTAGTCTCTTTTCGAGCTCTTCGATACTGGGGGGTTCGATAAAGATCGTCACCGCATCGGGGTACTCGTTCATTATATTGAGCGCCCCCTGTACGTCCACGTCGAGAATGCATACCTTCATCTTCATCAGACACCGCTCGACCTGCGCACGCTCGGTCCCTTTCAGCTCGCCGTGAACGACCGCCCACTCAATGAATTTGCCGTCCGCCGCCATGCGGTCGAACGTTTTTCTGTCGATGAAGTAATAATCCCGTCCATGAATTTCGGAAGGCCGCCTCTTTCTTGTCGTATAGGAAACGGAAAAAACCAACTCAGGGTTTTTTCTGAGTACTTCCCTGTATATCGTCGTCTTCCCGCTTCCTGAAGGAGCGGTTACCACGACCAAGAATCCAGAGTTACTCAATGTTCCTCACCTGTTCCTTTATCTTATCGAGCACCGTCTTCATATTCACCACTTCTCCGGACACCGTATAGTCCCCGACCTTCGATCCGATCGTATTGGTCTCGCGCAAAAGCTCCTGGACGAGGAAATCCATTTCGCGCCCGCATGAGCCGTTCCCGCAGACGAGGCCTTCAAGCCGTTTAAGATGGCCGTTGATTCTCGAAATTTCCTCCGCGATGTCCATCTTGCCGGCATAGATCGCCGCTTCCATCATGAGCCTCGTTTCATCCACCTTTCCGTCTACAAGCTCTGAGATCTTCTCCTTGAGATGTGACGTGTACCGTTCGACGATCGCCGGGCACTCCTCCTCGATCCTGTAAAGGGAGGATTTCAGATCTTCGATATGACGCCCGATGTCCTTCTTCGTATGTTCTCCTTCCGTATGGCGTGACTCTGAAAACGCGGCAAGCGTCTCGTCGAATACTCCGACTATCCGTTCCGCAGGAAGCTCGATGTACGAATATTCCTCGTGATGGCCGAGTATATTACGCATGGCGAGCAGCTCGGAAACGGACACTTGGAGCGCGAGATCGCACGTCTCTTCAATCTCCTTCACGATACCGTGATACTTTAATAGAAGTGCCTTGATAATTTCAAGCTCGCTCTTTTCCTTCGCCTCCACTCGCACGTACACCTCTACCTTGCCGCGTTTGATTTCGGCCTTTATGCGCCCCCTGATCATCTGCTCGAGCTCCGGCACATAGGGGGGGAGCCTGAACTTGAGCTCTAAAAACCTGTTGTTGAGGGACTTGATTTCACAGTGTACCGTATAATCGTCGAACTCCACGGTCTTCAGGGCGTATCCGGTCATGCTGTTCACGGCAATTCTCCTCCTGTGGTGATTCCATATGCGATCGTGGGAACCGGCGATGTAATTGTAAACCCGTCGGGGTACAAAATCCACTAAAAACATGCGGAAAACGGCCGTACGGCGAAAACCCGGCCTGCGGCCAAAAAAGGCTTGACCGGAAAAAAGACGATTACTATATTTCCTTAAGCCGGGGGCCGCTAGCTCAGTAGGTAGAGCAACGCCCTTTTAAGGCGTGGGTCGAAGGTTCGATTCCTTCGCGGCTCAGATGTCTCCTTCGTCTAGTGGTTAGGACACCGGGTTTTCATCCCGGCAACAGGGGTTCGACTCCCCTAGGAGAT
>JAFGTF010000105.1 GCA_016934265.1 Spirochaetota bacterium | reverse complement strand
ATATCGATATCCGGCATCGATATCCTCGAAACGTTGAGAAAACGTTCGAAGAGCAGACCGTATTTCAAGGGGTCCACATCCGTGATGCCGAGGCTGTAAGCCACGATCGAACCGGCAGCGCTTCCGCGGCCCGGGCCCACCGCGATACCACGCTGCTTCGCATATCGGATGAAATCCCATACGATAAGAAAATAGGTGCTGAATCCCATCGAGCGGATAACTTCAAGCTCCATGTCTAGTCTTTCCGTCACCTCTTTGGAAATCACGCTGTAACGCGTCTTAATACCGTTTTCGGCAAGCTGCCTGAGGTATGACTCCGCACTGTGGCCTTTCGGTATGGGAAAATGCGGGAGGTGATATCTACCGAGCTCGATAGTTAGGTTGCACTTCTCCGTCACCTCGAGCGTATTGGCTATCGCCTCCGGGAATTCGCTGAACAGCGCCGTCATCTCCTGCGGAGAGCGGAAATAGAACTCGTCGGTCTTGAACTTAAGCCTTTTCTTCTCCGCCACCGTTTTACCCGTCTGTATGCAGAGTAGCACGTCGTGGTATTCCGCATCAGCCCGTTCCAGGTAATGGATGTCATTCGTCGCAATGACCTTGACTCCGATCTCACCCGATAGGTGCAGAAGCCCTCTGTTCACCTCGTCCTGCTCGGGTATACCGTTTTTCTGTATCTCGAGATAGAAGTTGTCCCGCCCGAATATATCGATATAGTCGCCGGCCCGCCGCTTCGCCTCCTCGTATCTCCCCAGGTTGATGAGAGACGGTATCTCCCCGCTGAGACAGGCCGAGGTACATATCAGTCCGCTGCTGTGAGAGGATAACAGTTCCTTGTCGATCCTCGGTCTGTAGTAGAACCCTTCGAGATAGGCGAATGACGAGAGCGCAAGAAGATTTTTATAGCCGGTTTCGTCCTTTGCCAGGAGGATGAGATGGTAGGGCTTCTCCCCCCTTTCCTTGTTCTTTCTCGAGCTCGCAGAAAGGTAGAACTCCTCTCCCACTATCGGCTTGACCCCGCTTTGTATCGCCTTCTGATAAAATTCGAGGGCGCCGAACATATTTCCGTGATCGGTAAGCGCGAGCGCAGGCATCTTGAACTGGATCGCCTTTGCGATAAGATCGTCGATCTTACTCGCTCCGTCTAGAACAGAGTATTCGGAATGAGTGTGTAGATGAACAAACGGCGAGTGCTCGATCATTTCCCCTCCCGGTATGCGAGCGCGGTTATTTCATGCGGCTGTTCCCATGGGTATACTGAACTGTTCTCCTCTTTTAGGAAAAATCGGACTGTCACATGGTAGAAAACCGGACTTCTTACAGTTGGACCTCGAGTCCTTCCCGCGCCATGAAAACCTCGATACGGGCGCTCGTGACCCTGTCTGCCCTTCGTTTCACCACGCGCTCGATGACGTCGAGCTCCGCGTCCGTTCTCGTCGGATCGTGATGATGCAGGGCGAGTCTCTTCACTCCGGCCTTGATGCTCGAGAGGAGCACGTGTTCCATCGGGGAGTGTCCCCATCCGATCTTGGAAGCGAGATACTCCTTTCTCGTATATTGCGCATCGTGTATCAGAAGGTCGGCACCGCGTATGAAATGCTGCACCTTCGAATTGTTAATTTTCGCGGCCTTCTCTCCTTCTATTTTCGCCACCTCGTCGTAATCCTCGTCCTCCGGATTCCCGTCGAAAAGGTTTCTGAACGGCTCGTGGTCGTATACGGTCACAAACACGCAACCGTCAGCCTCGATCCGGTACCCGAGGTCTATTACGGGATGGTTCAGTATTTTCGTGGTAATCTTCACGTCATCGTAGAGATTGAAGGTGCCTTCTTTAAGTATCTCGTACGTGATATCCGCCGAAAGCTCGTCGGCCCTCATCGGGAAGTAGTTGTAGCTCATCTGTATTGCGAAAACCGACTCGAGGCTCTCGTCACCTATATTCACCGGTCCGTGTACCCGTATTCGGTTTCCCGGTATATAGATGGGGGTAAAAAAAGGGAAGCCCATGATGTGATCCCAGTGAGTATGGCTCACGAAGAGATTGAGATTCAGCGGACCCTTTTTCATGTCCTCTGTCATAAGCTTGTTGCCGAGGGCCCTGATACCGCTTCCTGCCCCGATCACGATGATCCTGCCGTCATCGAGCCGGACTTCGAAGCATGTCGTGTTACCGCCATACTTCGCGGTCTGCAAACCTGGAGTCGGAATCGATCCTCGTACCCCCCAGAAAATGACCTTCATTCAGAAGCACCGCTCCTTTTTTAGAAGTCCACCCGACAGCCCCGCTAAAAGACTGTGTCCGGTAATTAGTGTAGATGAGAAGAGGGCCTTATCCGGCAACCTGGAGAAAGACCGAGGCCTTTTCTATTTCAGCCGATATTGTGTCAAAGATATCGTCGAGATACTCCTCGCTGAGTCCGATGGAACTCAAGATATATCCCTCTATCTTTTTCGTATATCTGTCTCCGGAAAATCCTATCTGGTTGATATTACAGTATATGTTCGCGACATACACCGTCGTTCCGATCTTATAGTACTTCTCCGATACCTCGCTGTGGTTGTGGTGGTGAAGAATGCACTCCAGGGTTTCCGGTGAGAGCCGCCATTTGTCCGCTATCATCTTGCCGACTTCGGTATGGGTGGTTCCTATGATATCCTGTTCCATATCGAGAAGCTGTATCTTCTTGAAATCCGCAAGCCTGATAGCCTTGAGGTACTGCTCCTCGAACACTTCGTTGAGCGGTATCTTGCCGATATCGTGGAGAAGCCCGGCGATGAAGTATTCCTCTATCTGGTTCACCGGTATCCCGATCTTCTTCGCGATGAGCCGCGATGCCACTCCGACCCCGATTGAGTGTCTCCAAAACCCGTCGATGTTGAGAGATTTGAAGCTGGAGTTGTGCCGCATGTTTCCCAAGACGGCGGTGGATAGCGCGAGGTTCTTTATCGTGTTTATTCCCAGCATGATGATCGCGTTGACGAGCGACGTGACCTTGTTCGAGAGTCCGTAATAGGCGGAGTTGACGAGCTTCAGGACGCGTCCGACAAGGACGGGATCAAGGCTGATCACCTTGTTGAGGTCCTTTGCCGTTACTTTCGGGTTTTTGGATACTTCGAGAATCTTCGCCACAGTAATCGAAAGCGACGGCATTGTATCGATATACCGGTTCAGGCGTATGAGGGCTTTATTCTCCATAAGGCATATATTATATAGAGATAACCTATAAAAAACAAGCAGAATGTACCAATTATACCCTAAGAATCTCTATACTACTCATCGACAGCGGCGGTTCGGAAATTTACTCATATCGTCCTCCCTCTTCAATGCCCTTCATATTACGGAGACTGCGTCTAAAGAGGTGCTAGTGTTATGTCTCTGAAATACTTTGACAAAGTCTTTTGATCTTTTCCAAGATCGAATCCGCTGTAGCAGTCCAAACGAATGGT
>JAFGTF010000104.1 GCA_016934265.1 Spirochaetota bacterium | reverse complement strand
TTTAAAGACAGTCGTTCACATTTAGATGCGGGAGTCAATATTGTAAAGAATGATGTTCCACATCTAAATGTAGAGCACTTGTATTTTAAAGACAGTCGTTCACATTTAGATGCGGGAGTCAATATTGTAAAGAATGATGTTCCACATCTAAATGGAGAACACTTGTATTTTAAAGACAGTCGTTCACATTTAGATGCGGGAGTCAATATTGTAAAGAATGATGTTCCCCATCTAAATGGCGTATACCGGGCGGCTTCGGGCCGCAGTATCGTTCGAACCAACGCGCACGGCCGGTGGATCCTCCGAACGGCCGGTATCCGTACGGACCTGACTTCTGATATGTTGCAATCCGCTTGTTTTCATAGTAAACTTCTATACGAACGAAGATGGTGATACTATTTTCAACCTGTCGACGTCAGGGGAGGCAGATATATGGGGCAACGGATGAAATCAAGCAGCGAAGGGGGAGTACACCGTTATGAAAGCTGATGAGGTATTGCGCATCGCGACCGATGTGGGCGGGACGTTTACCGACCTCGTGTACCTTCATATTTCGAAGGAAGGCACACAGAAGATCGGTACCGCGAAGTCCGACACCACTCCGCCGGACTACGAGAAAGGCGTCATGGATGTGCTGCGGCTGTCGGAGGTCGATATCAAAAGCATCGACTTTCTGGCACACGGGACCACGGTGATTATCAACGCGCTGACTGAGAGAAAGGGCGCGAAGACGGGATTGATCACCACCGAGGGATTCAGGGACGTGATCGAGATCGCGCGCGGCAACCGGCCCGATATCTTCAACCTGAACTACAGAAAACCGAAGCCCTTTATTCCGCGATACCTGCGCTGTGAGATTCCCGGCCGTATGACCTACAGGGGAGAAGTGCGGGAACCCCTCGATCTCTCGGGGCTGCCCGCGATACTGGACGGGTTCAAAAAGGAGGGCGTCGAGGCCATTGCCGTCTGCCTTATCAACTCCTACGCCAACCCTGAACACGAGGAGGCGGTGGTTGCTAGGATCAACGAGCTGTGGCCGGAGGTTGCGGCGGTCGCGTCCTGTCAGATAACGCGGGAGTGGCGCGAGTACGAGCGGACGAACACCACCGCGCTTTCCGCATACGTACAGCCGGTAGCCAGATATTACCTCGACCGGTTGAGCAACTGCCTGTCGGAGGAGGGGATGCACGGCAGCCTGTACATCATGCAGTCGAACTGCGGGGTCGATACGGTGAACAATGCGAGGGCGATCCCCATAACCATGGTCGAATCCGGACCGGCGAGCGGCGTGTGGGGTGCCGCGGCCCTGGGGGAGATCATCGGGGAGCCGAACGTCATCGCGCTCGATATAGGCGGCACGACAGCCAAGTGCGGGCTCATAAACAACGGGCATGTGAAGATCAATACCGACTACATGGTCGAGCGGACGCAGGTGACTGCGGGGTTTCCCGTCATGGTCCCGGTCGTCGACCTCGTGGAGATCGGAAACGGCGGCGGCTCGATCGCCTGGGTTGACGAATTCAAGAAGCTCCACGTGGGACCGCAGAGCGCGGGCGCGGTGCCCGGCCCTGTTTCGTACGGGAAGGGGGGCACAGAGCCCACCACCACGGATGCGAACCTTGAGCTCGGAAGGATCAACCCCGATTATTTCTGCGGAGGGACGATCACCGCGGACATGGCCGCGGTCGAAAGATCGCTCGATGGACTTTCGAAGAAGCTTGGTACCGGAAGGCGGGAGGCAGCACAGGGTGTCGTGAGGATCGCCAACAACAATATGGTGAACGCCCTGAAGCTCGTTTCCGTCAACCGCGGTCACGACCCGCGCGAGTATACGATGATCGCCTTCGGCGGCGGCGGCGGCATGCACGCCTGCGCGCTCGCCAGGGAGCTCGGAATAAAAAAAGCCGTCATACCGAAGCAGGCGGCCGTGTTCTCGGCGTGGGGAATGCTGATGTCCGATCTCAGGCGAGACTACATTCAGACCCGTATCATCGAGCTCGATGCGGACGATGCGGTCGAAGCGCTGAACGGCTCAGTCGAGGGGCTCGAAAAAAAGGCGCTCGAGGAGTTTTCCGGCGAATCGGTTCAAAGCTCCCGGGTGAAGTTTTTACGGTACGGCCGTTTCCGGTACCAGAATCAGGCGCACTCCGTGGAGGTCGCGCTGCCGGAAAAGAAGATCGGTGCGGACCGGATTAAGGCGATAATAGACCGGTTCCACTCCGAGTACGAGCGGGAGTATTCGTATCGCCTCGAGGCTCCGGTCGAGCTTGTCGGTTTCCACGTGGTCGCGTTCGCCGATGTCGGCAAGCTGCATCCCGAGAAACTGCCCGTGTCCGGGAGAAACAGTGCGGATGCGGTCAAGGGAACCCGGGAGGTTGATTACACGGAGACCGGTATCCACAAGGCGACCATCTACGACGGGGACATGCTCGAGCCCGGTATGAAATTCACGGGACCCGCCGTCGTGGAGGAGTCCGGAAGCACCACCGTCGTCATGCCCGGTATGCCGTGCAGCGTGGACGAGTACGGGAACCTGCACATTAAAATCTCCTAGGAGGACCACACGGATGAAAAAGACATACGATCCTATTACCACGGAAATCATACAGAGCTCGCTGCAGGCCGCTGCGGACGAGATGTTCGCCGCGATGCGCCGTACCGCGATGAGCGCCATAATCTACGAGGTGCTCGATATGGGCACAGCCATATGTACGAAGGACGGGGAGCTTGCAAGCTCGGGCGCCGGCATACCCGCGTTCGTCGGCATGCTGGACAAGGCCACGAGGGTGATCATCGATAAGTTCGACAAACCGGGGGACGTGGAGCCGGGCGACATCTTCGCGACGAACGACCCCTTTACCGGCGGGGTGACGCACCTGAACGACGTCATCGTTCTCATGCCGATATTCGCCGATAAGGAGATCGTGGCCTGGAGTGCAAACATCGCTCACTGGAACGACATAGGGGGTATGGCGCCGGGAAGCCAGTCCACCGAAGCGACGGAGATCTTCCAGGAGGGGATCCAGCTTCCCGGTATCAAGCTCTTCTCGCGCGGCGAGCCGATCAAGCCGGTCTTCGAGATCCTCGAGGCGAACAGCAGGATGCCGGACTTTTTACGGGGCGATCTGTGGGCGGGGGTCGCCTCGATCCGCGCCGGGGAAAAACGCGTTCTCGAGATGGTGAACAAGTACGGGAAGGACGCGTTCCTCCACGCGCTTGACGAGTATATGAACTACGGCGAAAAGGTCACCCTGAGCGCGCTGAAAAATCTGCCGCACGGCAGGTTCACCCTGGCAGAGGAGCAGGACAGCGGCCAGGTGTACAAGGTCACGATCGAGATAACGGATGATAAGTTCATCGTCGACCTCACCGACAACCCGGACCAGGAGAAAGGCCCGTTCAACTTAAGCAGGGACGGCGCGATCGTTGCGGCCCAGCTCATGCTGAAGGCCATTACCTCTTCAGACACGGTATGCAACGGGGGAACGTTCAGGCCGCTTCAGGTGATAACGAGAAAGGGGAGCGTGTTCGACCCCGAAAGGCCCGCGGCCATGGGAATATACTACGAAAACGACGTCAGGCTCTACGACCTCATCTGGCGGACCCTGGCGGAGAAGATGCCGGAGGTCCTTCCGGCCGGCAACTTCGCCTCCATATGCGGGACGATCTTCGGCGGGATCCATCCGGATACGGGCCGCCACTACAGCATCATCGAGCCCGAGCTCGGCGGGTGGGGAGGCGGAAAGGTCGGCGACGGCAATTCCGGCATCTTCTCCGGGTTTCACGGGGAGACCTACAACTGTCCGGCCGAGGTGAACGAGGCGAGAAACGGCCTCTTCGTCGACTGTTTCTCCTTTCACAACGAGGATGGCGGAGAGGGAAAGCACAGGGGAGGCAAGGGCGTGTGCCTTGAGTACCGGATACGCTCGGACAACGCCTGGTTTACCGCGGCCTATACCCGTTCGAAGGTGCCGCCCTGGCCGCTCATGGGCGGCAGGCCCGGTTCGCCGAACTATATCGAGATACGTCGCACCGACGGCTCGAAGGAGCGCTATTCGGTCGTCACCGCGCTGCCGCTTGACAAGGACGACGTGATCCGTGTGATGACGGGAACGGGCGCGGGCTGGGGTGACCCGAAAGAGCGTGACCCGAAGCTCATAAAGGACGACCTTAAAAACGGCTATATCACACCAAAGCAGGCGAAGAAGTACTACGGTTTCAGCGGACAGGAATAGCCGGCATTCGGATTTTCATAAAAACGGTCCGAGCGGGTCTTCCTCTTTATCGACGCCGCGAATCATATATACTATCGTATATAGGTGATGATACGGGAATTCCGTTCCTATACGGAATCATGACTGCCCAAATTAGCGAAAATGCTCTAAGATTAATAGGTACAGGTAATAATCTTAGGGAATTGTAAAAGATTTGGCACCGATTTAATATGGTGTCATGGACCTAAAATCCTTTCAACTATTGTCAGAAATGAAAATACTGCTCGACGGTTTCTCACAAAACTATATTGAAAAAACTACCGTCGTTTCTACAGTAGATGTCGCAGCTTCGACATCTATAAAATTGCCGAGACATATAGAGATCCTGTATTGTCAATGAGTTAGGCTATTTCAGTTTCGTTAATTTGGATACGAGTGATACGGAATCAAGGATAAAGGGAGGGATGCGCATGATAAAGACAGCCACGATTCTCATTCTAATAACGCTGGTTTTCGCCGGCGCGTATGCGCTGGTCACGGTCGCGCTCCCGGAGGTGATTGAAGGGCTCACGTTTAAGGCCGTCACCGGGGAGCGCATCGAAAGCGTCGCTGACCGGGATTTTCAGAGGGCGTATCGAATTGTCAGCCGTCACGAGGGACTGTTTGCGCTGACCTCGGTGATACCGACTTTTTTTATTCTCTTTACCGGATTCCGCAAGCGCGAGCGGTGGGCGTGGTGGGCGATACTCGTCACCGGTCTGCTCGCCTGGGGGTATAGGATAGGAGACAGCTTCTCGCACGGCGGATACATAAATTTCTCACTCCACATATTCGGCGTCGTCTTTTTGATTGCGGGGCTTTTGTTACCCGTCAAGGAGTTCTTCTGTAAGACGGAATCGAGAAGCCGTTCGACTGAATAAGCCGCGGACGCAATCTAAGCCCGGTGAGGAATTTTTCCAATTGTTACGCGTTACGTTTGTAACGCGTTGCAACCGCTTCCGAAGGCCGCAGTGGGGGTGAAGCGACGGTCGGACGGCGGATGAAACGCTCACGTTTTCGGTTGTTTTACGGACGCCTCCTTTACGGAGAAGCGGAAGCGGACGCATTTTCTTTGAGGTCATTGCTGCGGGTTCGGTTCATGCAGCGAGGAATGCGACACCGGCGGAAAAAGCCGAGCTGAAACTCAATCACAAAAATCCGTTGGTCATATACCAGTCGTACGCATCATCGACCATTTTCGAGAGGGGAACGACGGTATACCCAAGCTCCTTTATCGCTTTACCTGAATCGTAGAATGCCGTTACGGACATGAATCGCGCCTGACCGGGATTCATCTCCGGGTGTTTTCCGGTGAAGCATGCGAACAGTTCCATAAGACGACCGTACATGACGAAGAGGCGTTTCGGCATGTCGCGCTTAGGGGCTTTTTTGCCGAACTTTGCGGCAATCATCTCGAACAGCTCGCGGTAGGAGGCGTTCACCCCGGCGCATATATACCCCTCTCCGGGCCTCCCCTTCACTGAAGCGGCAATATGCGCCCTGGCTACCTCGGTTACATGCCCGAACCCGATTCCTCCCGGAGGACATGCAGGGACCTTTTCATCCCGCAGGTCGAAAAACAGCCTCCCGAATTGGAGCGTGAAATCGTAGGGTCCCACCATGCTGCCCGGGTATATGACGACCACCTCGAGGTCTTTACCGTTAAAGGACATGGCCCTTTTTTCGCCTTCGCGTTTCGTATCGGCATAGTTATACCCGGTGCCCGCATAGTTATAATCGGTCCAGGTCTCATCCGTGAGCCCGTCCGGGTTATACCCCAGCGCGTCGATGGTGCATGTGTGTACGAGTCGTTTCACGCGGTGGGTGACGCACGCTTCGGCAACATTCATCGGTCCTTCGACGTTTATCCTCCTCTGCCGGTCGAAGCGTTTTTTCCAGAAGGAGGTGTCTCCGGCCACGTGAAAGACAATGTCCATTCCCCTGACGGCTTTGTCGACTTCATCACGATTCGTCACGTCGCCGAACGTTATCTCGACGGGCAGCGATTCGATATAGCTCGTGGTAGAGCCGGGAAGCCCGAACGCACGTACCGTCATTTTGGATTTTACCAGTTCATGGACGAGATTGGTACCGAGGAAACCGGTTGCGCCGGTTACGAGGCATTTCATAGGTTCTCTCTTCTACGACTTTGGGATAGACGTACATTGTAGCGGCGGTTTGAAAAACTCACAAGCAAAATTCTAAAAAGAAATCGTAAATCGAGAGCTAAATAGGGTGCGAAAGGCTTAGGCGGCGTGAGACCGGTATACCCGGAACGCCGGGTCATGCCTCTGAGAGGCCGGTAAGCTCCCTGTATCTGAAGCAGCTTAAAAGATGGTCGTTGACGATCCCGACCGCCTGGAGGTGGGCGTATACTATTGTCGAGCCCACGAATGTGAAACCGCGTTTCTTCAAGTCGTTGCTGATACGATCCGAAAGGGGAGTGGTCGCGGGTATTTCCGTCGGGTCGGTCCACCGGTTTATTACCGGCCTTCCGCCGACGAAACCCCAGATATATGCATCGAAGCTGCCGTATTCATTTTGCACCTCCAAAAAACGCTTCGCGTTGTTGATCGAGGACTCGATCTTCCTTCTGTTTCTGATGATGCCCTTGTCGGTCAGCAGCCGTTCTACCTTCTTGCCGTCATATCGAGAAACCGTAGCAGGATCGAACCCGTCGTATGCGCGGCGGTAATTTTTTCGCTTCTTGAGTATGGTAAGCCAGCTGAGTCCCGCCTGCGCCGATTCGAGGACGAGGAACTCGAACTGTTTATTATCGTCATGAACGGGCGTGCCCCACTCCTCGTCATGATACTGCAGGTAGATCTCGTCCTTCGTCGCCCATTCACACCGTTTCATATGCACCGCCCCCTGCGAAATAATGACATGAATCTACTGTTTTTGCAATCAATCGAAAAGAAGAGGTTGATTCTCCGCTTTTTCCCCTGGCATTGGACCTGGTATCCATATATAATTGCATTCAAGCGGGAAGAGTACCGCGGGAGGCGTACGGTGTCGGAACCGGACGATAAGATCCGAAAAAACCTTGCAAAGCTCGATTCGATACTCTCGGACAAGAAACGGCTTCTGATACTCGTCCATAACAACCCGGATCCCGATGCGATCGCGTCTGCGGCCGCGCTCGGCTACCTCGCCGAGGCACGCGCCGGGATTAAATACAGTATCGCATACGGCGGTATCGTCGGCCGGGCCGAAAACCGGGAAATGGTCCGGAAGATGAAGCTTGAGATGAAGCAGGTGAACAGGATCAGTTTCGACAGGTACGACTGCATCGCGCTCGTCGATACGCAGCCCGGCTCTGGTAACAACTCGCTTCCGCCGGGTGTGAGATGTGATGTCGTCATCGATCACCACCCCAAGCGGGGCAAAAAGACGGCGGGCTTTGTCGTGATAGAACCTGGTCTTGGGGTGACCGCCACGCTGCTCGTGGAGTGGATAACGGCGAGCGGTCTCGTTTTTCCGGCCGATTTGTCTACCGGGCTTGCGTACGCAGCGATCTCGGAAACCCAGAATCTGCACCGTGAAACCACGAAGCGGGATATAGACGCCTACCTGACGGTGTATGTGAGTGCCAACATTCGTACCCTCGCGCAGATCATAAATCCTAAACTGACGCATTCTCATTTCGTTTCACTTGCAAAGGCGCTCGGAAGCGCCTATATCTATCGGAACCTGATTCACGCCCACATAGGCGAGGTGGCGGTACCTGATGTCGTCGCGGAAATGGCCGATTTCCTCCTCCGCCACGAACGCATAAGCTGGTGTCTCGTGAGCGGACGGTACAAGGACAGGCTCGTCATCTCGATACGGACTTCAATTTCCGGAGGAAAGGCGCACGAGCTGGTTAAGTCCCTTGTCCCGGACGAAAAAACGGTAGGCGGGCACGAAACGATCGCAGGAGGGTACATCGCACTGCGAAACGGAAACAAACAGGAGCTCATGGAGCTCGAGACAATGCTGTCCCGGGGATTTGCAGGCTGGCTCGGATATAATAGGGCGGACTGGAAACCGCTTTTAACAAAGATATAGCCTTGTGTGCCGGGCGGGCGATGAGCCGCTGTATTATTACGATTATGAGTCGTACAAGCCCGAGACGATTGAAAAGAGTTGATCGAGACGGCGCGTTCTTTATCGACGTGTCAATTCAAAGATAAGGTTCAACTCCAAATTAGTTGCAGTAAACATGGACGTATTGATCATACTGTGTCATTACGAGGCGTAAGACAACATCATCCGATGTTGTCTTTACTTGCCGAAGGCAAAAGTCGCCTATGGCTCAAATCGAGGCCTTATGCCTCAATCGACGAAGTAATCTCTTTATACAGTCATTTATTGTCCTTTTTTTAGATTGCTTTTGAAAACTCCGTAGGAGTTTT
>JAFGTF010000103.1 GCA_016934265.1 Spirochaetota bacterium | reverse complement strand
TCCCCTGTTACCAGATATAACATATCACTTCACCGCCAACGTTCTGCTCCCTCGCCTTCTTATCGGTGAGCACCCCTTTGGAGGTCGAAATGATTGTGGTTCCATAACCGTTGAATATCCTCGGCAACTCGCTCTTTCTTCTGTACACCCGAAGTCCAGGCTTCGAGACCCGCTTCATATTATGGATGATGCTGTCACCGGCCTGCGTATACTTCAGGTAGATTCTGATGTAAGACCTGCTGCCCTCTTCGATCAGCTTGAAATTTTTTATGTACCCTTCGTTCTTGAATATCTTTATTATTTCCATCTTCAGCTTGCTGGCCGGAATATCCACCTTTTCCTTCTTTGCTCGGTTCGCATTCCGTAAGACTGTCAACATGTCTGAGATCGGATCGGATAAACTCACTCTCTCACCTCTTTTTAAAAATAATCTTCGAAGATATCATACGGGCCCTACCAGCTTGATTTGGTAACGCCGGGTATCATTCCATTGTGTGCGAGCTTTCTGAAGCAGAGCCTGCACATCCCGAATTTTCTCATATACCCTCTCGGCCTTCCGCACAGCTTGCATCGATGGTAATATCTCGTTTTATATTTCTGCGGCCTCTTCGCCTTTGCTACAAGCGATTTCCTTGCCATCGCCCTCTCCTTGTATGTCATACCGCCTTCGACGGTAGGTCAACCGCCTCTTGCGATCAACCGACCGCCCTGTTCCCGCTCGAAAAATGCCTCGATTTCAAAGGTCACCGGCAATATCCGGTGGTCGTTTACGCGATCGAAGATCACGCAAAATTACTTTTTATAGGGCATTCCGAACGCCCCCAACAGCTTCCTCGCCTCTTCGTCGGTCTTGGAAGATGTGGCGATTACTACATCCATGCCGTGTATCTTTTCCACCTTATCATAATCTATTTCCGGGAATATTATCTGCTCCTTTATCCCCACCGCGAAGTTTCCCCGTCCGTCGAAGGAGTCCTTGCTCAAACCGCGAAAGTCTCTAACCCTTGGAAGCGCAATATTGATAAACCGGTCCAAAAACTCGTACATCCTGTCCCCCCGAAGGGTAACCCTGCAGCCTATCTCCATACCTTTTCGCAGCTTGAACCCCGCTATGGACTTCTTCGCCTTCGTCTTCACCGGACTCTGTCCGGATATCATCCTCAACTCCTCCATGGCGTTCTCGAGAAGCTTCTTGTTCTCTATCGCGTCTCCCATACCCACGTTCAGTACGATCTTCTCGATCTTCGGTACCTGCATGACGTTTTTATAGGAGAACTCCTTCATTAAAAAACCCGCTATCTCTTCCGTATACTTTTTCTTCAACCTCGGTACTGGATATGATTTCTTCCGAGCTTCCCCCGATCTCTTCATTTCATTCGCCGATTGCTTTTCCTTCGTTTCCTTCGCAGCCTTCGGTTGTGTCGCAGCCGCCTTTGCGGTCTTCGGTTCTTTTTCTTCCTTTGCCGTTTCCTTCGCAGCCTTCGGTTGTGTCGCAGCCGCCTTTGGAGTCTTCGGTTCTTTTTCTTCCTTTGCCGTTTCCTTCGCAGCCTTCGGTTGTGTCGCAGCCGCCTTTGGAGTCTTCGGTTCTTTCGCCGCCTTTTTTTCCGTTGCCCCTTTTACTTCTTTTGCTTCCTTTCCCATGTCGAACGACCTTTTTATACCTTGTCTAATATTTCCCCGCACTTCCCGCAGGTTCGAACGTTCTTCCCGTTTTCCAGTTTCCTCTTCTTCACCCGTACCGTCTCGTCACATTTCGTACACACGACCATGACGTTGGAAATATTCAACGGGGCCTCGATGTCCATAATTCCGCCTTTCTGGTTCTGCTGGTCGGGACGCCTCGTTTTCTTCACGATGTTGATTCCCTCGACAACGACACGGGAATTCTTCTTGTCTACGAAGAGAACCTTACCCGTCTTTCCCTTGTCCTTTCCCGTCAGGACCTTAACCCTGTCATTTTTCTTAATCCGTATTCCCATTACAGTACCTCTGGTGCCAGTGAGACCACCTTCATGAAATTTTTTTCTCTCAGCTCTCTCGCAACGGGGCCGAAGACCCTCGTGCCGCGAGGGTTCATCTGGTTGTCTATCACCACGGCTGCGTTTTCGTCGAACCGTATATAGGAGCCGTCGGGACGTCGTATCTCTTTCTTCGTACGCACGATGACCGCTTTCACCTTTTCGCCTTTTTTCAGAGGGGAGTTCGGTATTGCGCTCTTGACGGAGCACATGATGATGTCCCCGATCGACGCGTATCGCCTTCTCGATCCACCGAGGACCTTGATACAGAGAAGGGTCTTCGCCCCCGAATTGTCAGCTACATTGAGATAGGATTCTGTCTGGATCATTGTTCACCCTCTATTTCGCCCGCTCTATGATTTCAACGAGCTTCCATGATTTACGCGAGGAGAGGGGTCTCGTCTCAGAGATCCGTACGATATCGCCTGTCCTGCACTCGTTTTTCTCGTCATGTACTATGTATTTCTTCGAGCGCCTGATATACTTCTCGTATGCAGGATGCTTTTTCAGCGTCTCGACGGAAACGACGATGCTCTTTTCCATACGATCGCTTACCACAGTTCCGACCATCGCCCTCTTGTTCGATACCGATTTCTTATTTACCGTCACCTGTCTTCTCCGAATCGCAGATTGAATCGCAGATTTGATCCGCTATTCTACCGTTCGTCCCCTACTTCTTCCTGATACCGAGCTCGTACTCTCTGAGGATCGTGTTTATGCGGGCGATGCTTCTCCGGGTTTCCCGTATCTTGAGCTCGTTTTCGAGCTGCCCCATCATTTTGTTAAACCTGAACACGCGGTAATCTTTGACGTATTTTTCCTGCAGTTCCCTGAGCTCATCGACATTCATTTCGTTCAGATTGGCCTTCTTCATTGCAACACCCTTGTTTATATCGACATTCGTGTCACGAACTTGGTTTTTATGGGAAGCTTGTTGGACGCGAGCCTGAACGCCTCCCGTGCAAGCTCTTCATTCACGCCGCTCGCTTCGAACATAACCTTTCCAGGTTTCACCACCGCGACCCAGTACTCCGGCATTCCCTTTCCCTTGCCCATCCGTGTCTCCGCAGGCTTCTTCGTATACGGCATGTCCGGAAATATTCGTATCCATACCTTCCCGCCTCTCTTCATGTGACGTGTCATCGCCACTCGCGCGGCCTCGATCTGCCTGTTCGTGATCCACCCCGGCTCAAGCGCGGTAAGACCGTACTCGCCGAAGCTCACCTTGTTGCCGCTGGACGAGATCCCTTTTCGCCTTCCACGCTGTTTTTTTCTGTACTTGAACTTACTGGGCTGTAACATCGTTCCCTCTTTCTACTCGTCTTGTGCAGAGCGCTTCTTCTTTATCAGAACACCCGCGTCCTGTCTCTGGTCCCGCTTGAATATCTCGCCTTTATAGACCCATACCTTGACACCGATCGAGCCGAACGTGGTATGGGCCTCGGCAAGACCGTAATCGATATCCGCGCGGAACGTGTGCAGAGGAATCATTCCCTCCTTATAGGATTCTGCTCGTGCCATCTCGGCACCGCCGAGCCGACCCGCGCATGCCACCTTAATTCCTCTCGCCCCGGCCTGGATCGCGCCCTGAATCGACTTCTTCATCGCTCGTCGAAACGCTACCCTGCCCTCGAGCTGACGTGCGATATTCATTGCAATAAGCTTCGCATCGAGTCCCGGATTCTTGATCTCCTTTATCTTTATCTGGATCTTCTTCTCGGTGAATTGCTGGATCTCTTTCGATATGTTTTCTACTTCCGCCCCTTTCCTTCCTATGACGATACCGGGACGCGCTGTATGAATTATGACGTTTATCTTTTCAGGATAACGGATAATCTCGACCTTGGCCACCTCCCCGCCAACGAGCCTCTTGTCGAGGTAGCGCCGGATTGCTATATCCTCGTGCAGGTTTTTCTCGTACTCCCTCTTCGAATACCATCTCGACTCCCAGGGTTTATTTATCCCTATCCTGAGTCCGATCGGGCTTACCTTCTGACCCATTCACGCCTCCCGCTACTTCTTGATTTCTTCTCCCGAGACTACAACCGATATATGGCACGTTCGTTTGAGCTGTCTATCCGCCCTCCCGCGCGCCCGAGGCCTCATTCGCTTCATGGTGGGGCCCCCGTTCACTCCGACGTCCTCTATTATGACGGCATCCTCGTCGATGTTCTTATTATTCGCAATGAGATTCGACACCGCCGACTGCGCCACCGCGGCGAGTTCCCGCGCCCCTTTGGCGGAGGCGAGCTCCAAAACGGCTTTCGCCTTCTGGTACGGCATATGCTTGACGATCCTCCCGAATCTGCTGACCTTACCCGGCGATATCTTCACATACTTGGCGACTGCTCTGGCCTGCATACCATAACTCCTTACCGGACCTTCGACGATCTCTCACTTCCCGCGTGTCCCTTGTATATCCGAGTAGGCGAGAATTCTCCGAGCTTGTGGCCGACCATATTTTCCGTGACGAACACCGGAAAAAATTTCTTGCCGTTGTATACGTTGAACGTATGCCCCACCATCTCCGGGAATATCGTCGATCTCCTCGACCATGTCTTGATGATCTTCTTGTCGTTTTTGTTGTTGAGCTCGATCACTTTCTTGTAGAGCTTCTTGTCAATATACGGACCCTTCTTGATGGATCTGGACATCAGCGTTTCCTCTTGCTAATGATATATCTGTCCGACGGCTTCTTCTTCTTTCTCGTCTTGTAGCCCTTCGTCGGCTTGCCCCACGGCGATACCGGGTGCCTGCCCCCCGACGACTTGCCCTCCCCTCCGCCGTGAGGATGATCGACGGGGTTCATCGCCACTCCCCTGACCTTCGGGCGTTTTCCGAGCCATCTCGACCGTCCCGCTTTTCCGAGAGATACGTTGAAATGGTCCTGATTCCCTATCTGTCCTATCGTCGCATAACACTTCTTATTGATTGTCCGGGTCTCCCCCGACGGGAGTCGAACGATACAGATATTCCCTTCGCTCCCGACTATCTGTAAGAACGTACCCGCCGAGCGGGCCAGCTGACCTCCGCGTCCGGGGCTGAGCTCCACATTGTGCACCACGGTCCCGATCGGCATGTTGCCGACAGGCATCGCATTCCCGACCGCCACCTTGACCTTATCCCCCGAGAGAACACGGTCCCCGACATTCAGCCCGTTCGGAGCGAGTATATACCGCTTCTCTCCGTCGAGATAGCTGAGGAGCGCTATTCTCGAGCTTCTATTGGGATCGTATTCTATGGATACGACCTTCGCCTCGATATTCCTCTTGTCCCTCTTGAAGTCGATCGCCCTGTAGAGGCGCTTGTGCCCGCCGCCCCGCCGACGTACCGTCATCTTTCCGGAGTTGTTCCTGCCGCTGATGCGCTTTTTCCCCTTCGTAAGCGGTTTATGCGGCTTGTCGCTTGTAATGTCGCTCGAATCCACGACGCTGAAAAAACGTCGCGATGGCGTTACCGGTTTATATTTTTTAACAGCCATTTATACCTGTACTCCTTCGAAGAACTCTATCGTCTCGCCTTCCTTCAGGGTAATAATCGCCTTCTTCCATGACGATGTGTACCCGATTTTGTACCGCTCCCGTTTCCTTTTTCCGCTGATGTTTATCACGTTACAACTCACGGGTTCGACGCCGAAAACTTCTTTAATCGCCTTCATTATCTCCTTCTTGTTTGCGCGCGGATTAACCTTGAAACAGTACTTGTTCCGGCCCTGCTGCTCCGTGCTTTTTTCGGTTGTAATCGGATGCAGTATTATTTCGCCCTTTTTCATTCCGGTATCCGCCCTTTTATTTATACCTCATACTTCTCGTTTAGATATTTCACAGCCTGCTCCGTAACGATCAGCTGCGACGCATAATAGAGATCTTTGGTGCAGAGGATATCCGCATCATGATATTTCATCCACGGGATGTTTTTGCCCGCGCGCATGTTGTTCTCGCTCCGCCGGGTATCAAGAAAAAGTACGTTTTTCCTCTTTCCCTCGTCCACGAGATCCTTCGCAATCGCTACAAAATCACGGGTCTTCCCGCTTTCCACCGTAAAATTCTCGATGACCTTCAGCGCCTTGTCCGCCAGCTTCAAGGAGAGAAGAGATCGTATGGACAGTCGTTTCATCTTCTTCGGCAGTCTCACGGTATACGACCGCGGTTTCGGACCGAACGCAACGCCTCCGCCCACCCTGATCGGGCTCCTTCTCGAGCCGGCTCGCGCCCTCCCTGTTCCCTTCTGGCGATAGAGCTTCGTACCGCTGCCTTTCACTTCCGATCTGCCTTTCGTCGAGTTCGTTCCCTGCCTCTCGTTTGCAAGCTCGGCCTTCAGCGCGTAGTAGATGGCCGAACGGTTGGGCTCAACGCCGAAGACTTTTTCACTCAGCTCTATGCTGCCTTTTTCTTTTCCCTTTATATCGTATACCTTCACGTTCATATCAGTGTCTCGATCCTGTATTTTTGCCGCCTCTCTTCGCAACGGATTACACAGTGCATCGCACCACACCTCTTTCCCTTCATGCGTCGTGTAATCCTCTTCGATAGAGGTAATTTTGAAGATAGAGCGGACCTACTGCTTTATCTCGACATCGACTCCGGCGGGGAGCTCGAGCTTCATCAGCGCATTGATCGTATCGCTCGTCGGATTGAGTATATCGATAAGCCTCTTGTGCGTCCGCATCTCGAACTGTTCCCTGGATTTCTTGTTTACATGCGGCGACCTGAGAACCGTATACTTGTTTATCTTCGTCGGTAACGGGACCGGACCGGAAACCCTGGCCCCGGCCCTCATGACCGCATTTACGATCGACTTGGCGGATTGATCGATGAGCTCCGCATCAAAAGCCCTCAGTCTTACCCTTATCTTCTGGACGTTCATTGGCCCCCCTATTCGATGATGTCCGTTACCGCCCCAGCCCCAACCGTTCTGCCGCCTTCACGGATCGCAAACCTCATACCCTTCTCCATCGCTACGGTAGTGATGAGCTCAATTTCCATGTTTATATTGTCGCCAGGCATCACCATTTCTACGCCGTCGGGCAGCTTGATCACACCGGTCACATCCGTGGTTCTGGCGTATATCTGCGGCCTGTACCCGGTGAAAAACGGCGTATGCCTCCCGCCCTCCTCCTTAGTGAGCACGTAGACCTGTGCGTTGAACTTCTTATGGGGTGTGATGGTCCCCGGATGCGCGACGACCTGGCCCCGCTCGACCTCTTCCCTTTTGATCCCTCTCAAGAGAACGCCGATATTGTCGCCGGCCTGTCCCTCGTCGAGTATCTTCCTGAACATCTCAACACCCGTTACCACCGTCTTCACCGTAGGCCTGATTCCGATGATCTCGACCTCTTCGCCGGTATGGACTTTTCCCCTGTCGACTCTGCCGGTTACGACCGTCCCTCGCCCGGAAATCGTAAATACGTCCTCGATCGGCATGAGAAACGGCTTGTCGACATCCCTCTTCGGTTCGGGAATATACGTATCGATCGCGTCTAAAAGCTCCGGAATACTCTTCGTCTTCTCCTCGTCGTCCGGGTTGTTCATCGCCTCGAGCGCGCTGCCCTTGATCACCGGTATATCGTCACCCGGAAAATCGTACTCCTTTAGAAGGTCGCGCACCTCCATCTCGACCAGCTCCAAGAGCTCGGGGTCGTCTACCCTGTCCACCTTGTTGAGGTAAACAACCATCGCGGGCACATCGACCTGACGCGCGAGCAGGATGTGCTCCCTCGTCTGTGCCATCGGTCCGTCGTCCGCTGCAACCACGAGTATCGCACCGTCCATCTGCGCGGCGCCGGTGATCATGTTCTTGACGTAATCGGCGTGGCCGGGACAATCTACGTGGGCGTAGTGCCTTTTATCCGTCTCGTACTCCACGTGCTGCGTCGCAATCGTGATGCCCCGCTCCCTCTCTTCAGGAGCATTATCAATCTCCTCGAACTTCTTCGCCTCCGCCTTTCCCTGCTTGGCGAGGAAGAAAGTCATTGCAGAGGTGAGAGTCGTTTTCCCGTGGTCAACGTGTCCGATCGTACCCACATTGACATGAGGCTTTGTTCTTTCGAACTTCGCTTTAGCCATGTACTCCTCCTATGGGACCATTGGTATGATCCGTTTTGGTCTTCCCGTACAGCAAAGTTTTTTCAAGGTACTATAAAAGAATAGAACTATCAACTACTTTTTCATATTGTCGATAAACCGCGAAATAATTGCCTTTCGTCCCTCTCCGCCGGCTTCAGACTATGTGATGGCGTTTCGTCGAGCTGATCACTATCTTCTCCGCGATCGCGGAACTAACCTCCGAATAGTGCGAGAACGTCATCGAGTAGTTCGCCCTCCCCTGGCTGTAGGACCGGAGCGAGGTCGCATACCCGAACATCTCCTTCAGCGGGCATTCCGCCACGATCACCTTTCCATGCTGCCTGTCCTCCATCCCCACTATCTTGGAACGCCTCGAGCCGATGTCCTTTATTATCTCCCCCATGTATTCCTCTGGCGTTATTACCTCGACCCTCATCACGGGTTCGAGCAGTACCGGTTGTGCGCGGCGTATCCCCTCGGAGAACGCATTCATGGCGGCGAACTTGAACGCGAGCTCGGACGAGTCCACCTCGTGATAGGAGCCGTCCAAAAGCGTCGCCTTGAAGTCGATAAGCGGGTATCCCGCAACGGTACCGTTCTCGCTCGCAAGCCGTATCCCCTCCTCGACCGCGGGTATGTAGTCCCTCGGAACCCGTCCTCCCGTGACCTTTGACTCGAACACGAATCCCGTTCCCGGATCGAGCGATTCGAACTCCATCACGACGTGTCCGTACTGACCGTGCCCGCCGCTCTGCTTGATATGCCGTCCCTCGACCTTCGAGCTGCCGCGTATCGTTTCCCTGTATGCAACCTCAGGCTGTCCCACCTTCGCCTCGACGCTGAATTCTCGCATTATCCTGTCGATGATTATCTCGAGATGGAGCTCTCCCATACCTGAAACGATCGTCTGCCCCGTTTCCTGATCGGTCCGCACCTTGAAGGTAGGGTCTTCCTCACTCAGCTTTGAAAGCGCCTGGGCGAGCCGTTCGCCGTCGTTATTCGATTTCGGTTCGATCGCGATATATATCACGGGTTCGGGAAAATCCATTTCCTCAAGCACCAGAGGGGCCTTCAGGTCACAGAGAGTGTCGCCGGTAGTAAGCGTTTTCAAGCCGAGCGCCGCAACAATATCTCCCGCCGAAACCGTCTTTTTATCTTCCTTCTTGTTCGCATGCATCTGTACTATGCGCCCCATACGTTCCCTGCGGTCTTTGCCGGAGTTGTATACCATATCTCCCACCGAGACCTTTCCGGAGTATACCCTGAAAAAAGACAGCTTACCAACATACGGGTCGGTCATGATCTTGAATACGAGCGCACTGAAAGGCTCCTTCTCGTCCGCCTTTCTGGTCACCGTTCCACCGGTTTTCAGAAGCAGCCCCTCGACCGGCGGCCGGTCCGCAGGTGACGGCAGATAGTCTACGACGCCGTCTAGAAGGCGCTGCACCCCCTTGTTTTTCAGTGCGGAACCGACGAACACGGGAATCAGCTTGCCTGAAATCACCGCGCTTCGAAGCACCTCCCGAATTCGCCCTGAATCCGGCTGTACGGACGCTTCGTCCGAGAGGTATTCCTCCATGAACGCGGTATCGAAATCACACAGCGCCTCGAGCAGCTCCTCGCGGCTTCGCGCAACATCCCCTTCGAGCTGGGGCGGAATATCTCCCTCCTCATACGTGGCGCCGAGGTCCTCCTCGTTCCATACGTACGCCTTCCGCTCTATGATATCGATAATGCCCCGAAACCCGTCCTCTTTGCCGTACGGCAGCTGAACGGGTACCGCATGTGCGCCGAGCCTTTTCTTGATCTGATTCACTACGTGATAAAAATCCGCGCCCTTTCGGTCCATCTTGTTTACGAACACGACCCTTGGAATCTGATACTTGCTCGCCTGTATCCATACCGTCTCGCTCTGCGGCTCCACCCCGCCTACCGCGCAGAACACGGCGACCGCGCCGTCCAGCACGCGGAGCGATCGTTCCACCTCGGCAGTGAAATCGACATGACCCGGCGTATCTATGAGATTGATACGGTGGCCCTTCCAGGAGAACGTAGTCGCCGCGCTCGTGATGGTTATCCCCCGCTCTTTCTCCTGATCCATCCAGTCCATCTCGGTGGTTCCCTCGTGGACTTCACCGATCTTATGCTTCCTCCCGGTATAGAAGAGCATACGCTCGGTGACGGTTGTCTTGCCCGCGTCTATATGGGCCATTATGCCGATATTCCGTATCGTGTCGATATTCATTGTATTACCACTTATAATGGGCGAAAGCCTTGTTTGCCTCCGCCATCTTTCGCGTATCGTCCTTTTTCTTTATGGATGCCCCGGTATTGTTGAATGCGTCTATCAACTCGTCCGCAAGCTTGTCACTCATTGTTTTACCGTGCCGGATTTTTGCATACCCTATAATCCACCGTATCGCCAAGGCCATCTTGCGTTCCGCCCGTACCTCTACCGGGACCTGGTAGGTCGCACCGCCGACCCTTCGAGATTTCACTTCCACTTCCGGCTTTACGTTTTCTATCGCCTTGTTGAAGACCTCAAGCGGCGGCTTCTTCGTCTTGTCTTCTATGATCTTGAAGGACCCGTACAGGATCTGCTGAGCAATCGACTTCTTGCCTCGCTGCATGAGACTATTGATGAACCGTGCGACAAGCAGGGAGTTATAGATCGGATCAGGAAGCGATGTATGTTTCTTTGAGTAATGTCTTCTCGGCACC
>JAFGTF010000011.1 GCA_016934265.1 Spirochaetota bacterium | reverse complement strand
GATGCCGAGCTTGTTCTCGATCCTGCGCACCACGAGGGAGTCGTCGTGCTCGCACACGAACATGGAAAGCCCACGCCCGTCCTTCGTCCCCGGCTCGCTCCTCGCGAGCACGAGCAGGACGTCGCCGCACCCGTTCGTGATGAACCGCTTCACGCCGTTGAGGTACCATGTGTCGTCGGAGGGGTCCAAGGTCGCCTTGAGTTGCACCGCTTGGAGGTCGCTCCCCGCGTCGGGTTCCGTGAGCGCCATGGCGCCGGTCACCTTGCCCGAGGAGAAGAGCGGCAAATACTGCGCCTTGATCTCCTCGTCCGCGAACTCGCAGATCGTGTCCCCTATGTCCTGGAGCCCGAACAGGTTCATGAGGCTCGCGTCCGCCTGCGATACCATCTCGATGGCGATCGTGTACACGTATGTGGGGAGGTTGAGGCCGCCGTACCGGCGCGGGAGTGTGAGCCCCATGAGGTTCGACCGGCGCAGAACGTCCATGTCACGCTGTATGCCGTCCGCATACCGGACGGTTCCCGCATCGAACACCGCGCCCTTCTCGTCGACGTCCGGGGAAAGCGGCGCGATCTTCTGCGCGGCGATCTCGCCCGTGAGGGTGAGTATCCCGCGGTACCCCTCCTTCGCGTCGTCCGCATCGGTGAACGCATAGTCGTACTCTTTCGCCTCGGCGTAGTCGTACTCCTTCAGGTCGATGATCTCCTTCAGGTCCGCGTTGTCGAAGAGGAGCTGTATATCGCTGTTTTCGGTAAAGAAGTTTTCCATATCAGTCCACCCGCCTCTTTTTTATGTCTTCGATGAGCATCGGGATCACCACATTGAGGTCCCCGATGATGCCGTAATGGGCGATACCGAAGATGGGGGCCTCGGGGTCGTTGTTAATGGCGACGATCTTCGCCGACTGGTCCATGCCCGCGCGGTGCTGGACGGAGCCGGATATACCGCACGCGATATAGAGCTTCGGGCGCACGGTCGTTCCGGTCTGGCCGACCTGGTGGTCCTTGATGATGAACCCCGCATCCACCGCGGCGCGGGACGCACCGACTTCGGCGCCGAGCGCGGCGGCGAGGCTGTAGATGAGAGAGAAGTTCTCCCTGGAGCCGACGCCGTATCCGCCGGAGACGATGATACGCGCCCCCTTCAGGTTGACCTTTCGTTCCTTTTTTTCCCGCTGCAGTATACGGGTGACGTTTCCGAGGTTCGCGATTTCGATCGCCTCGCGGACGATATCTCCCGTTTTTCCGTGCTGGACGGGGGGCGTCGGCATCACCCCCTCGCGGACCGTGGCCATCTGGGGCCTCGTGGTCGGCGTCACGATCGTGGCGATGATGTTGCCGCCGAACGCAGGTCGAATCTGATAGAGGATCTTCTGAAAGAGCGTTCCGTCCGGCCTCTTGAAATCCCCGATCTGCAGATCGGTGCAGTCGGCGGTAAGCCCTACTTTCAGCTTAGATGCGATCCTCGGCGCGAGGTCCCTTCCCCTGGCTGAAGCCCCGTAGAGGACCACCTGCGGTGAGTGTTTCTTGATGAGATCTGTGAGCACCTTTGCGTATTTCACGGTATCGTAGGCTCCGAGCGATTTGTGCTCGCAGACGTATACCCTGTCCGCGCCGTGCTCGAAAAGCGCCGGGCCGTGTTTCTCAACGTCGCTTCCGATGAGTACGCCGCAGAGCGCGACGCCGAGCTCGTCCGCGAGCTCCCTACCCTTGGAGAGGAGTTCTATTCCTATCTCCTGCAGTGTGTCCCAATCGTGCTCCGCAAATACCCACACCTCTCCATTCATATAGCGCTCCTCACGGTTCTTGTGTAACGGATTTGAAACAGCCTACCACGTGTGGTCTTCGATGAGCTCGGCCACGAACTGAGCGATGCCGTCGTCCGTCGGTTCAACCTTTTTAAAACCCTTGCCGGTGAGCGAGATGCTCTCTATCATCTTCACCGTCGTCGGAGACCCGGCAAAACCGACCTCCTCCTTATCGGCCTGTATGTCTTCCATTCCCCACATCTCTATGAAGAGCCCCTTTTGTTTGAGGTGCTCCCGAAGCGCCTCGGCCGTCTTGAACTGCGGGTACTTGGACAGAAGCCCGGGCAGATCGAAGCCGCACGCGGCCTTTCTGTACTTCAGAAGCCGCTTCGCCAGGTACGGTCTCGGCTCGTTCGCGGAGTCCGTGACGGTGAGCAGGACCGGCAGCGTCGTTTCCACCAGCTCGGACCCGTTGTCGATGAGCTTCCTTGCTTTGATCATGCCGTCTTTGATCTCCTCGATCCGCTCCACGTAGGTGAGCTGCGGGATACCGAGCTTCTCTGCGGTCTGCGGTCCCACCTGCGCGGTATCGCCGTCTATCGCCTGCCTTCCGCATAAGACGATGTCGAAATCCGGGAACTTCGTCGTGACCGCCTGCTTCAGGGCGAACGATGTCGCGAGCGTATCGCTTCCCGCGAACCTCCTGTCGCTCAACAGGTAGGCGTCGTCAGCGCCCCGGTAGAGGGCTTCCTTCAGCACCTCGACCGCGGATGGGGGCCCCATCGATATGACGTGTACCGCGCCGCCGTAGGTCTCCCTGAGATCGAGCGCCATCTCGAGGGCGTTGAGGTCCTCGGGATTGAAGATGGCGGGAAGCGCGGCCCTGTTTACCGTGCCGTCCTCCTTCATCGCCTCTCCGGTGAGGTTCTGCGTGTCGGGAACCTGTTTGACCAGTACCACCATGGAAAGCTCTTTCATCACGTGCCCCTTGAAGCGTACTGCGAGTTAAACCCGAAATTTATCAAAATAAGAAAGGGTAGTCAATTATTTTGTCGGCTGGCGGGTTTAAAACAGAGAGAAAGCGTTTCCCTAAGCGCACGGTAGCGTTCGTAGAGCGCCGCATACTCCGCTTCTTTATTCCGGTCGGGATGAAACACTTCCGTTATGCTCACGAGACGTTTTGTCGCCTCTAAAAGGTCCGGATACATGCCGTCCTGCACCGCGAGAACGCACGCGATACCGGTGAGCTCGGCGTCGTGCATCCCGGTCACACAGAACGGTTTTCCGACGACGTCCGCCTTGAGCTTGACGAGCCTGCGGTTTCGGGCGCCGCCGCCGGTCGAGACGACAGGGCTCGTGAATCGAAGGCCGTTTTCCTCCATGATCTGTGCGATGTCGCGGATGCTGAGCGCGACGCCGGTGAGCACCGCTTGGTACAGGTCTGACGCGGTATGGGAGTCGTCGAGCCCGAAGAAGACCCCTCTCGCATACGGGTTCCATATCGGGGTGCGCTCTCCCCTGAGATAGGGGAGAAAGAGGATCCCCCTGTCCGCGGGGCTCGGACCGTCGCCTGAATCGGCAAACTCAGTTTCCCGTTCTCCGCCGAGCACGCGCTTTGCCCATTCGACCGATATGCCAGAGGAGCTCGTGATGCCGGCGACATTCCAGCACCCCGGCATGAAATGCGTGTAGGACAAAAGCCTGCGATCGTCGACCGCCCTTTCGCAGCAGAGGTTCAGGCCGCCGGAGGTTCCCGCGCGTTCGCACGACCTCCCCGGCGTAATGGCGCCGGTACCGATGAGCGAAGCGGCGAAATCGACTCCGATCGCGTAGAGCGGCGTCGATTCCGGGATACGGTAGCGTTCCGCCGCCCGCTTCGTCACGGTCCCGATGGGGGAGCCGAGATAACGGATTTCGGGAAACTTACCGGTATCGAGACCGGCCCGTTCGACTTTTTTCGGCTCCCACGGCTTGATGCCGCTGGACGAGGACGATGCGGTGAAGCAGCCGGTGAGAAGGAAGGCGAGGTAGTCGAAGGACTGGAGGAACTTGTAGGTCCTCTCGTACACGCCGGGGAGCTCGTCTTTGAAGAAGCAGGCGATGGGGATGTACATGGTCGAGGTGACGTGGTCCGTCTTCTTCCGTGCGAGACGGCTGATGTACTTCTTGACGCGCTCGTCGAGGTAGCCGATCCCTCCCGAGAGCACGGTGCCGTCTTCCGCCACCGGTATGAGGGTGGGGCCGTGGCCGGTGATACCCACGGCCGATATCCGTCCCGCCTCCGGCCCCGAGGTCACCTCGCCGAGCGTTCGAAAGAGCGCCTTCTCGAAGTCGTCCGTGGAGTATTCGTGCGTGCTGTTTTGGTGCGGTCCGTACCTGTAGTCGCTCTGAGACACGACCTCACCCGAGGAGGCGATGCAGGCGGACTTGAACCGGCTCGTGCCCGCGTCGATGCATATGTAGTAACGATCGTTAGCGTTCATCCGTTTTTTTTCGCGCCTCCCGTTTTGGATTACAGGTCGTGCGCCCGAAAACGCTCCCTGTTCGAAAAAAGTATGAGAAAGCTCGCGAGTGAGGCGATGGGAAAGAGTGCGAGTGACAGCCCGAAAGAGGCAAACCGCGAAAAGACCGACATGAAAAGGGGGATGAATATTCCCCCGATCGGAATTCCCATCTTGACGATGCCGAGAACCGTTCCCGCCATGTTCTTGTACAGTATCCCGGCAAGGCTCAGGATTATCGGAAATACGGCGGAGAGCATGAGCCCGCAGAAGAATATCAGCACAGAGGTAACGGCAAGGCCGCCGTTCGTATCGACGAAGAAGAGCACGGAATACAGAACCGTCAGAACGAGAAGAAGGAGGAGGGCGAACCGGTAGATATGCTGCTTCTTCGTGAAGAGCCCGATAAAGAGCCGTCCGCACGCGATGCCTGCGAGGAAACCGATCAATCCGAGCTTCGAGGTTACCTGGGAGAAGCCGCGCAGGTCCATGAGAAAGGTCGTCAACACCGCCTGGGTGCCGAGCTCGCACCCCACGATGCACGCGCCCGCAGCGAACAGCGAGAATACGAGCCTGTCTTTTCCCATCGCCGAAAGCCTCTTTTTGAGCCGGGGACCTGCAGTCTTGTTTGACTCGAGCTTCGAGAAGAGGAACAAGACCGCGAGGCAGCCGATTGCGACGCTCGACTGTACGAGAGACCGCCGCCAGTTCATCTGCAGGAATACGAGATAGAGGGTGATCATCAAAGAGCCGAAGGTGACGAAGAAGTGGTTGACGGTGATGTAGAGGCTCTCCTTCTCGTCGTGGAGGTCGAGCAGCATCGCGTCCGTCACCCCCTCGAACCCTCCCATGCCGACGCCGATGAAGAACATGACGAGAAGGTTGACGAGGAAGGATTGAAAGTTGTAGAAGAGGGCGAACGCCGCAAGCAGCACGATACCGCTTACGAGCAGTATCCGAGGTTTTTCCATGGTATCGGCGAGCACGCCGGCGATCGAAACGGAAATGATGAAGCCGACGTTCTGAACGGCGAAGAGAAGACCGATCTGCGAGGGGCTAAGGCCGATGTTCCGGGCGGCTGCGCCCGCCACGGTGGTGCCGATACCGATGAAGAACATGCACAGAAACGAGGATGCGGTAAGAGTCTTCGGATTGCGAATCAAAACTCCCTCCTTTGATGCAGCGCAATTATATACATCTCCCTGCTCTCCTTGCGTGAGGCCTTGGGCTTGCTCTGCCTCACGGACTCGAAACCGGGCCGTATTTTTCTAACGAACTCCGCTGTGTCCTCGCCCGTCAGCACCTTTGCAACGACGCTTCCACCCGGCTTCAGAATGGAAGGGGCAAGTGAGAAGACACGCCTGACGATTTCGAGGGAAGCCTGTCCGTCGGAAAAACGGTTTCCCGAAGTGCTCGGGCAGGCGTCGCTCAGTATGAGGTCGACAGTCCCGATGCGCTCTTTCAGCCGTTTTGTGTCAATCGAGAGGATGTCCTCTTTCATATAGGTGAACCTGCCGTCCCGTATGGCGGGCGGGTCCGCTACGTCTATCCCCACGATCGTCCCGTTCCCGATCCGTTTGAGGAGATACTTGCTCCAGGACCCCGGTACGCAGCCGAAGTCGACGACCCGCATCCCATTTTTCACGAGACGATACCTGCGATCGATCTCCTCGAGCTTGTACACGGAGCGGGCGGGGTAGTTATCATGCTTGGCCTTCCTGTAATAGGAGTCCTTCGGGTTTATCATTTTGTATTGCCGAACCGCGTGATTTCAAATAATATAATAAAAGGCAGAACGTTTGCGTATTACTAATCATTTCCTGAAAGGACGGGAATAACACCATGAACGAGAGAAAGAAACCACCGAAGCGACTCTCCGCGTTCACACTCATCGAGCTCATGGTCGTTATCGTCATACTCGGCATCCTGGCTGCGTTCGTCGTTCCTCGCCTCACGAAGAGGCCAGAGGACGCGAGGGTAACGAAGGCGAAGCTGGAAATCTCCAACCTCGAGCAGGCGCTCGAGCTGTACTATCTCGACAACGGTATGTACCCGACCACCGAGCAGGGCCTCGCCGCGCTGATAGAGAAACCCCAGACCGGCGACGTGCCGCAGGGCTGGAAGGAGGGCGGCTACCTCGTCAAAGGGCGGCTCGCGAACGATCCGTGGGGGAATCCGTACGTATATGTCTCTCCCGGCATACACAACACCGATTTCGACCTCTGCTCGCTCGGCAAGGACGGGCAGGAGGGGGGAGATGAATACGACGCCGATATTACCAACTGGGAGTAGCCGAGGTGCCGGTTTTACACGCGGGCGGCAGATGAAACAGAAACGGTGCGGGGCGTTCACGTTGATCGAGCTCCTCGTGGTCCTCGTCATCCTGTCGCTTGTCTTCTTCTTTGTGACCCCGAACTTCTTTTCAGCGATAAACCCGCAGAAGACGAAACAGTTCATGACGAACCTACGGACCACGCTCGAATACGTTGGGGAGAAGGCGATCCTGGAGCGGAAGGTGTACCTCTTCACCTTCGACCCTGACGAGCGTGAATACCACTTCACCGTGTCCGAGGCAGGCAACCTCACGGGGGAGACGAAGGACAGATACCTCGCGCCGCAGCAGTTTCCGTCGCATCTTGAGGTCGAGTCGATGCGGACGATCCCGGGGGGTGCGGTCTCCGAGGGAGAGCTCACCGTGCCCTTCACCCCGACCGGCATGCTCTTCTCCTTCGAGATCGTTGCGGACGGGTGGGTGCTTGTCGCAGACAGCGTGTCCGGCCGCATCGTGACTGTGAAGGGACCGGTGGAGGAAAGCTTCTGAATTTGTCCGGGACATGATGAAACGATAAAGATGATATGGCCAAAATATTTTTTTCTTGTACGGTTTTTGCCCACCCCAAACGCTCATCACTAACGGCCCGATTTTAATAACAACAAACCGCTAAATAGCTTACAATTGTTTAAACCCTGTTCTATTTCCGAGGTAATAATTCACCAACGTTTCCCTGAAACCGCCGTCACACGAGCTCGATCTCCCCCGAAACCGCCATACGGTCCCCGATCATGATCAGAAGACCCGAGATATCCGGAAACGACCGTACGTATTCGATCGCCGGTTCGAGATCATCGGGGCGTTTCACCCTGTTGCCGACCGCGGTCGCGAAGACATCGGCGGTGACGGCGGAGGAGGCGACCACTACGACCGCGTCGGTGTTGCCGAAGCTTTTAGAATGGCCGATCGTCCGCGAGGAGGTGCATACCCCGAACGGCTCCTCGCGGCCTCTCAGAAGGATCCTCACCCTGTCACGGAACGGCGATTCTTCCCCGGCGTAGACGAGCACGGTCCTGTCTTTTCGGCTTCGTATGAACACGTCTCCGCCGTTCTCGACGATGATCCCCTCCGTATCCTCCAAAAGCTCTCTCCCCGTAAACTCAGCAATGGCGCCCGCCACGCCCGCCATGGGCCCGACCCCGGCGAGCCTTGATTTATCGACCATCTCAGTTATTATCCGGTACGGCGTCTTGACCTCGAGGGGGATGAGCGAGGTCGAAAAACAGGGATTTTCTTTTATCGTCGCCTCTATCTGCGACCGGTACTTCCTGACGAGAACGAGGGCTTTTTCTGCGAGGTTTTTTTCCGCGTACACCATGAGGTCGGTCTCCCGGCATCGAACGGAGAAGGAGACGAGACCGTCCGGGTTCTGCCAGTTTCTGTAGAATCGTTTCCTGTAGCCCATCCATATCGCCCCCAAAACGGATACTGTAACATACAACTAAACCCGGGCGAGACGTCAACTCCAATTTCATGTTTATCTTTTGAGAGGCGGGGAGTATATTGTGAAAAACAAACTGGAACACTGTACATGGTGATCTGCGAGAATGTCGACAGGAAGATAATACCGATCGCAAGCGGCAAGGGCGGCGTGGGAAAGACGGTGCTCGCCGCAAACCTTGCGCTTGCCCTTGCAGACGGTGGAAGAAAAACGATCGCCGTGGACCTCGACTTAGGCGGGTCGAACCTCCACACCTGTCTCGGGATTAAAAACATCAATCCGGGAGTGGGCAACCTGCTGGCGGACAAGTCGCTTCGATTCAAGGACTTACTCCTCCGGACGCGGTATCATAATCTCATGTTCGTGCCGGGCGACGTTCTCGTTCCCGGCCTGTCGGAAATCATCCACGTCCAGCGGAAGCGTATCGTGAAGCAGCTGTTGTCGATAGACGCCGACTATCTCATCCTCGATCTCGGGTCCGGGACGAGCGACGCGGTGCTCGACTTTTTCCTCGTCTCGAACTGCGGCATCCTCGTCACTACGCCGCAGCCGACCGCGGTGACGAACGCCTACGGGTTTTTCAAGAACCTGGTGTTCAGGTTCCTGCGGCGGGCGCTTTCCGGGAACAAAAAGGTGTCCGAGTATCTCATATCGCTGGGAAGCGAGCGGGCGCCCCAGTCGAGCCCGACCGTACCGCAGATACTCTCTCGCTTGAATAAGATCGACAAGGGAAAAGCCCAAGCGGCCCAAGACTACCTGTCGATGCTGCACCCGAAGCTCGTCATCAATTTTTCCCATTCGCCCGATGACACGGACGCGGGGCTTAAAATACGCGACCTATGTAAAAAAAACCTCAACATCGACATGGAATGCATCGGCCTGATAGGCCATAATGGCGCGGTGGATAAATCGGTGGCCGACCGCGTGCCGCTCTTGCGTTTCGAGCCGGACTCGGTCGCCGCCCTTCAGATAGGCCGTATCGCGGGGAGGATACTTTCCGAGCCGGGGTTTCCCCTGTGTACGTCGGAAGCTTCTTTCGGCAAAAAAAGTTTCGACCTCGTGCGGGAAGAATCGCATCAGGATTTTTTAAACAAGTCTAAGGCGGACATGCCGGACGTCAACGACCTCATGCAGGTCATCGAGGGCCAGAAGAGACAGATCGACGACCTCAGGGGTACGGTCCGGATACTGACCCTGAGAAATATGTAGACGATATATGAGAACGGATTGATCTCTCCATGGAAATAGAAAAAGCCTTCACCGTACTCGGGCTCACCGAGGCCTCGACACTCACTGACCTGAACTGCCGTTTCAGAAAGCTCGCGAAGAGATACCATCCCGATTCAAACCCTGAAAACGGCGAGTGGGCGCACTCGAAGATGACGAACCTCAACCTCGCATACGAAGCGGCGCTCGAGTATTTCGCTGCAGGGCGAAAAGAGGGGAGCGTCCAAGATAAGACGGTCGAATCCGAACGCGATCAACAACGGCGAAAGGTTTTCGTTTCCTTCAATCATGCGATGAACCAGGTGCTGGACGGCGTGTATCTCTTCTACCAGTACGGCCTCGAGAACCCGCATATGAGAAAAGGTGGGGTACGAAGGCTCCGGTATTCGGACGCGCTGAGGGCGGTTAAGAAGGGTATCGCAAGGATCGAGGGTCTCGAAAAAAGCGGGCTCTTCTCCGAGCACTTCGAAGGATTCGTTTCGTTCTCGAAGGCGTTTTTGCAGAACATGCTGATGGAGCGTTTTTACGTCCCCTCTTCAGACACGCTGGAAACCCTCGCATACCGGCACTACAGGGAGGGGGCCGAGCTCCTGGACTCGGCCATAAAGCAGGTATTCTTCGGAGACCTTCTTCCGGACAACAAAAGGGGCAGTATTTCACAGTACGTCGAGCTGTCGGGCAGGGAGTTGATGACCGTGCTGACGAAATACTCCCATACCGGCTGGGTCGCGGAGGCGGTGATGAAGGTGTACCTGCTCGATCTGCTCAGAAAAGTGATCGGACTCTTCAGGCGGATGCGGTACTAGTCCGTCTTAGATGCGATAGTGGCAGAAACTTTCCGTCTTATAATGAGTACGGTGCAAAAAGCCTGCTTTCCCTGCACACCGCTTTGATCCACATAAGCCGAGAGACGGGCCCGCTTACGGCAGACACCATTGATGTGAAAATCCGTCAAACCTCTTACATCCCCGGTAACCGTAAACGTTTCCCTTCCCATCCGTGCTCACCGGTTTCTTCCAAAAAAAATATCGTTGAGGCGGCTCGTGTCCGGTTCAAACTGCACCGCGGATTCTGCGAATTCGCCGGTCGCGGTAAACCGCAGGGGAAACAGTATCCCTAAAACACCGTTACGGTACGAAGGGTCTTAAAGGGCGGATGTGTGGTTTCCCTACAGGATCCGTAACCAGTCTATCATCCTTCCGGTATCTTCGCGGATATTTCCTGAAAACCTTTTATGAAAACGGCAGGTGGGAACGCGTCGTGCATCGCGCATACGGACAGACTGTACCCGGGGTCTATACGGTATTGCCTGAAGCGGTATGTGTCACGGTCTTTTCCGTTTTTGATGAAGGTTCCCCCGGGCTCCATGCGTATCGTGAAGGAATCGAACGGTATGGACAAACCTTTTCCGACCGCCTTCACATAGCTCTCCTTCAGCGTCCACAGATCATAGAGTAGGGAAGTCCTCTCATTCTCATTATTTTCCATGAGGTCTTTGTATTCCTCTTCGGAGAACCGGAGGTCCCTGATGTCGAAATCGATGGTCCGTATCCGTTCTATGTCTATGCCTATCGGCCCATAGTCGAAGGCACATACAGCCCACCGCCCGGAATGGGCTGAATTGAAGCGGATCCCGCCTGTGTTCTCCACTGCCTGTTTCCCGTACTCCATGCCTGTGAAAATCAGTTGCCCGTTGCAGCCGGCTGTTTTTTCCAGCAGAACGGTTCGTACGAGTAAGCGGGAGGCGAGGGCGCGCATCGAGTCACTGAAACGCCTGAAACCTTTTATTTTCGCCTGTTCAGCATGCGGGAAGCATGCGATCAGTCTTTCAAATTCAGACGCCTCGCCGTCTTCCGGCAGTTTTACCGCATGGATTTCGATCATACGATACCACCCGTCCTCATAACGATGGCAGCCGTGTTTTTCGTCCTTTACCGCTATGCAGCGGCAGATATACTATACTACAAAACGCCTTCATGCGGTACCATATTCGGGATGCGGTGTTGGTTGCTCAGGTCTTCGCAGGAAAGTGGGTTTGAGAAAAACCGCCGCCGCTCTTGATATGGGTCCATACTCTTTGGCTTGATAAATAGCCCCTCATCGTGTATAGTAACTAACTTCAGGTGGTGTGAGGTGACTGTCATTTTTTTTAGAAACCGGCCTATACTTCTGTGAAAGGATGGATGTTCCATGGAGTTCGAGTGCAGGGACCTTTGCAAGGTCTACTCAGTGCAGGGAAGGCCCGTTTCCACGCTGGAAGATGTTAGCTTTACGGTCATGAGGCAGGAGTTCGTCGGTATCGTCGGCCCGAGCGGGTGCGGAAAAACCACTCTTCTTAAGATCATTGCCGGTCTTGTAAAACCGTCGTCGGGACGGATCACATTCGGCGAAACGGATACCGGCGGTCAGCCGCACAATGCCATGGTGTTCCAGGAACACGCGCTTTTACCGTGGCTTACGGTCCTTGACAACGTCGCGTTCGGGCTGGAGATGCAGGGAATGAAGACGGATGAGCGCCATGAGCGGGCGGCATCGTTTATCGAGCAGATAGGACTCGCCGACTTCGCCGACAGCTATCCGTACCAGTTGTCGGGCGGGATGTGTCAGCGGGCGGCCATTGCACGTGCGTTTGTGGCCGATCCGTACATGCTTCTCATGGACGAACCGTTCAGCTCGCTCGACGCACAGACGAAGCTCGTGCTCCAGGAGGAGCTTCTTCGCATCTGGGGGGAGCACAAGAAAACGGTCATATACGTAACCCATGATATCGAGGAGGCCGTTCTGCTGAGCGATCGCGTGCTCGTGATGACGGGCCGCCCCGGGAGTATCCGCAGGGAGATACCTGTTGCTCTTCCAAGGCCACGTACTCTGCTTGCGAACGAATCCCGTGAAGTTAAGGAGATAAAATGGCGCATCTGGAAGATGCTGGAATCAGAAGTGCGTCAGAGCCTGGAGCTGAAAAGATAGGAAGATCCTTCTTTGCGGTATGGGGGTTTGTAGAGCGCCGGCTCTCCGTTCTGATACTGATTCTTGTGTTGGGAACATGGGAATGGCTGGTCTCATCAGGCAGGGTCTCTTCCCTTTTTTT
>JAFGTF010000102.1 GCA_016934265.1 Spirochaetota bacterium | reverse complement strand
CGAGAGGAGCACCTCGTCGGTCGAGAAGCTTTTTTTCCGTATCTCGTGGAACTTGTCAACGAGCTTTTCGACGGTGAGTCGTTTCTTTTCCTCCCCCTCGACATCGAAGATGATCTCTCCCTTGTCCATCATGAGAAGACGGTTGCCGTATTCGATCGCCTGGCCCATGTTGTGGGTTATCATTATCGTGGTCAGGTCGTACTCACGAACGAACCTCGTGGTAAGGTCGAGCACGATCTGCGCGTTCTTCGGATCCAGGGCGGCGGTATGCTCGTCGAGCAGGATGAGCTCCGGCTTCGAGAGAACCATCATCAGCAGCGTGAGGGCCTGCCGCTGCCCGCCCGAGAAGAGCATCACGTTCTCCTTCATCCTGTCCTCGAGCCCCATGTCGAGCTGGACCAGCTGCTGTTTGAAGTATTGCCTCATTCTGCCGTTCAGGCTGATCCTCAGGCCCTTGAACCCCTTCCGGTAGCAGATCATCATGTTATGTTCAAGCGTCATGTTCGAAGCGGTACCGAGAAGGGGATTCTGGAATATGCGCCCTATGTACTTCGCCCGCCTGTACTCGGGGTGACGGGTGATGTTCTGTTCACGGACGAATATCCTTCCCGTGGTAGGGGGATAGGTCCCCGCGATCATGTTGAACAGGGTCGACTTTCCCGCGCCGTTGCTCCCGATAATGGTGATGAAATCCCTCTCCTTCACGTGCAGGTCCACGTTTCGCAGCGCGACCGTTTCGTTCGGTGTGTTCTCGTTGAAGACCTTTGAGACCTGTTCTACCCGTATCATAAGAACGTCCGCTTCTTCACCCTGATGTTCCTGAACTTCGTCAGGACGAGTGATATGATGATAAGGATACCGGTGATGAGCTTGAGGTCGTTCGGTGTCATGTTGATGTAGTAGCCGTAGTACCTCCCCGCGTACATGATCCCCTTGAACAGAATGGACCCGAGTATCGCACGGAGCGCGAGCAGCCCTATCTTGTTCGTTCGGATGAGGAATTCGCCTATCATGACCGAGGCGAGGCCGGAGATGATGATCCCCTGCCCGAGCCCGACGTCGGCGAACCCCTGGTACTGTGCCGTGAACGCGCCCGATACCGCAACGAGTCCGTTCGCGATTCCGACGCCGATGATCTTCATCGTCTCCGGGTTGACCCCCTGCGTGATCACCATCTGCTCATTGTCGCCGAGCGCACCGAGGGTGAGCCCGAGATCGGTATGAAAGAACAGCGTAAAGAGCGCCCAGATAATCGCAGTGACAATAACGAAGAATACGAGGATCGAGTACTCGCTCGGCATTACGTCCTGCAGTATCGCCGTCACCCTCGTGAGTATCGTCTCCGACTTCAAGAGCGGCAGGTTGGCGCGGTTTCCCAGAACCCGGATATTGATGGAATAGAGCATCGTCATGGTGAGTATGCCTGCAAGCAGGCTCGGAATCTTGAGCTTGTTGTGAATGATCGCCGTCACGACGCCCGAAAGGAGCCCGCCGCAGAGCGCGACGAACATGGCGAACCACATATTGAAGCCGTTCGTGATGAGTATTGCGACGATCGCCGCCCCGAAGGGGAAGGACCCGTCAACGGTGAGATCGGGAAAATCGAGTATCCTGAAGGTGATAAAGACGCCGAGGACCATTATCCCGTAGATCAGGCCCTCGACCATTATCCCCTCTATCATTATACTGCCTCTGCAACCCGTACGGCCCCGAAAGACAAAACGGTCCCTCCTTTGATGAACGGTGCTCCCGGGGCAAAGGTTTTATGTTACTTCGTTTTCAGCTTGCCGTTCTCCACGATCTTGCTCGCGCTTTTGATGATATCGGGCGGGAACGAGAGACCGAGCTTTTTCGCGACATCGAGGTTGATGAGAAGGTCGATGTCGGACGGGTCAGTCATGAACTTCGTCGGGATATCTTCCGGGCTCTTTCCCTCGATTATCTCAGCGATCATCCTGCCGGTCGCCCTTCCCATCTTGTAGTAATCGAATCCCCATGCGGCGAGCACTTCGAATTTCTCCGCTGAGCTCGGATCCGCGGACATCACCGGGACGTTATTCGCCATCGCCACATCAGTTAGCGCGCTCAGCGCCGAAACGACGGTGTTGTCCGTACTCACGTAGAGACCGTCGACCCGTTTTACGATCGTCTGGGTCGCCTGCTTCACCTCGGCCGAGTTCGTCACCGTCGCCTCGATGAACTCGATGCCGAGCTCCGCGCATGCCTCTCGGGCCATCTCCGCGAGCCGTACGGCGTTCGCCTCGCTGCTCGTGTATACGTGCCCGAGCCTCTTTATCGGCTTGATCCTATTAAGAAAGGCGATCTGGTCCTTGACCGGCGTCATGTCAGACACACCGGTGATGTTTTTGCCCCCCCTGTCGAACGAATCGACCAATCCCGCATCCACCGGATCTGTCACGAGCGTATAGACCACGATGATCTCGTCGAGCGCGTTGGCGAGCGCCTGGGCGGTCGGGGTCGCGATTCCGACCGCTATCTTCACGTTCTCGGATTTGAACTTATTGGCTATCGAAGCGGCCGTGCTCACCTCGCCGTTTGCGTTCTGAAGATCGTATTCGAACTCGTACCCGAGGTCGGCCAGCTCGTCCTGGATCCCCTGCTCCGCCGCGTCGAGGGCGGGATGAGACACGATCTTGGAAATTCCGATTACCTCGACCTCCTGCTTTTCGCTGCTCGCGAACAGCGCGAAAGACAGCGCAAACACAGAAACAAATACGATTACCGCGATACTGAATTTCTTCATAACAGCTCTCCTTCCTGAAAAAGAACTCGAAAATGCAACCGTCCCTAACGATTGACATAGCATAATCGGATACAGGTGAATTGTCAACGAATTACTGCCCTCAACCGGTATCATGGGGGGAGGATTCGCACGCCTGACAAAGGGAGACGAATCCCGCCATTTGCATTGTAAAAACGCGCGCCATCGTGTATAGTAAACGTGCGGGCATCCGCGCAGCGTCGAATCATGCAACGGGGGGAGGTCCATGAAGGCTGCCGTCTTTTACGGAACCGAGGATATCAGGATGGAGGAGCTCGAAACGCCGAGCCCGGGGGAGGGAGAGCTGCTTTTGAAAGTATCGGGCTGCGGCGTGTGCGGGACGGATGCGGGAATCTACTACGGGAAAAGCGACAAGGCCGTGCCGCCGGTGGTCATCGGTCATGAAATAACGGGCACGGTGGAACGTGTCGGGCCGGGCGTCGTTTCCTTCAGGGAGGGGCAGCAGGTTGTAGTCGATCCGTTCATATTCTGCGGCGTATGCGATTTCTGCAAGACCGGCAGCCCGCTTTTATGCAGCAACGAATCTTTTTTAGGGTATAACAGAAACGGCGGCTACTGCCAGTACACCGTCGTTCCCGAACAGAACGCCTATTCGGTGCCGGAAACACTCGGATTCGAGGAGCGGGTCGTCTGCGAGACGCTCGCCACCGTGCTCGCGGGGTTCGACCGGCTCGGCCCGAAGCCGGGCTCTTCCTTCCTCATTCTCGGGGCCGGCACGGTCGGGCTTCTGTGGAACCAGGTGGTGCGGAATTCGCTGCCCGCTGCGATCGTTCAGACCGAGGTCGTTAAACGCAGGCGGGAAACCGCGGCCGCGCTGGGGGCCGACGTCACGATCTCGCCTTGCGACACCGACGTCGTAGAGACCGTGCGAAGCCTTCTTCCCCTCGGCGTGGACTGCATCGTCGACGCCACAGGCTCGACGGAGGCGGTCTCTCAGGCGCTGCCCGCGCTGAAGAAGGGAGGGACTTTCTTAAGCTTCGGCATATGCCCGCCGGACGAACGGCTCTCTTTGTCGCTGAACTGGGTCTACAGGTCGCAGGTCAGGATCATCACCTCGAGGCGTCCTCCCAGGCACAAGATACAGGAAGCCGTCTGTATCCTGCAGAGGGGGATCATCGACACGAAGGCCGTCGTCACGAGCGTACGCCCCCTTTCGGAAACCGCCGAAGCCTTCAGGCTGTTCGAAAAAGAGAGGGACCGGGAGATAAAAACGGCCATCGACCCGTGGAAATGACACGCATGTGCTCATGGTCTGTTTCCCTTATCCCAAGTCCCCAATCTCCGCTTTTAGAACCCCAGCACGATTCTCACCGTGGTCCACACGATGCACGCGATCCAGAAAACGATAAACGCCCACGGTCCGAACTTCGAAAACAAGAGGCTCCGCTCGTGGTCTGTGTCCTTTTGCGAATCGGCCTCCGTACCGGGGATCATGTCCCTGTCGATCGCGAGATCGGCAAGCCCTTTCGATCCCTTCAGGAGCGTTCGCTGCTTAACGAGCCACTTCCCTATGGTACGGTGCGCGGCGTTGATCGGCTCGAGGAGGATCAGCGCCACGAAGATGCCGAGCACCGCGACGATGTAGGTCGGAACTATCACCGACCTAAACGACGCGGCGGTGTTGAGGATCGAGTAGGGTACGACGAGAAACGACTGGCAGGTAACGAGTATCGTCGACCGCATCGCGAGAAGG
>JAFGTF010000101.1 GCA_016934265.1 Spirochaetota bacterium | reverse complement strand
TGGGCCGTCGAGCAGTGGGGGGATAACGTTTACTGCGAGTAGTGCGGGACCAGTGGCGAGTGGGACGAGTGGGAATGTGGTGATAAATGCAGGGAACGCCGATCACTTTAGGATTGTTAATGCCATTGCGAGCCCACAGGCAGCAGGAGTAGGATTTTATGTAAGAATTGAAGCGAGAGACGTCGGAGAAAACATAGATACAGGGTATAATGTCGCCGGCATAGTACTAGAGGATAGCGACGGAACGCCCAATCCTACATTCAGTCCTGCAATCATCAATTTCACGAGTGGGGTATGGGAAGGAACGGTAACGGTGACGGAGGCGACACCGATCACGGTACGAGTAGGCCAGGGGAGCGGGCTGACAGTAGACACGGCAGGGCCAATAACGATCAATCCGGGTGCAATAAGTTATTTTACAATATCGGGCGAGCCTGCATCAACCATCGCGGGACACACTTTGGCGGACCCGATTCCGGGGAACATCACGGTGACAGCATATGACCAGTACGACAATATAAAGACCAACTACACCGGAACGATACAGTTCAGGACCTCGGATCCGAACGTGAACGGGAACGTGGTGCTGAAGGGCCAGCCGATACCCGCAGGACTACAAACTGACATTGGAACGCAGTACACTTTCCTGGTGGGAGACGCGGGAACCCACAACTTTGACAGGGCAACGTTTACCCTGGAAACGAAGGGAAACCAGACCATCACGATCTATGATACGGTAAAGACCTCGATACAGAAGACGTCGAATCTCATCAACGTGTTGCCTGACGGAATCGCCATGTTCACCTTGACCGCGCCGGCAACGGTGACCGCTGGATCGTCGTTCGCCCTCAACGTGTCGAACGCGAGAGACGCGGTCGGAAACCTCACGGACGGTACCATCGCGGTCAGCTTCACGGATGCGGGGCTGCACCAGGCGCCCGACGGGTCGAACCCGACGCTGAACAATATAACAGTGACCAGCGGAAGCGGGAGTGCGATACAGACCCTCGTGCTCGCGGAAGGGCCTGTGGTGAACATGCTTACTGGTACAGACACAGTCACGTCAGCAACAGCGACCACGGGAAATATCACGATAGACGCGGGAGCGATCCACCACTTCACCTTCACGACCCAGCCTGCGGCGACGGTAACGGCGAATGTCGCTATTCCGGTGGTCATTGAGGCCGGGGACATGTACGACAACCTGCTCGACAGCGGGGCAAACGTCTACAACGGAACTGCGACGGTGAGAGATACAACGGATACGGTGGACGACGGGGTGGACGACCAGATCACGTTCGTCGCGGGCGTGTTCAACAACAATCTCTTCGTTCGGGATTCCCACAGCAACGACGTCATTGTGGTCCGGAACAATACCGGTACTCAGACAGGGAGCAGCAGCTCGTTCACCGCCGTGTTCAACCATGTGACCATGCAGCTCGTTGACCGCATGGAGCCGAAGTTCGCGAGTGAAGGCTCGTTTATCAGGATGTTCGACGCAAGGATTACCAACAGTGACCTTTCGAATGACGTTACCTTGAACGGCATCAGTGCGAGAACAGGAACGGTCACGGGCGGCACTACGGACTGGACGGTTCTAGCAAACACGCTCATCGACAGCGTGACAGTATATGACGTCACCTCCGGTTCCGAGGTATCTGCAGGGACCGCTGCCGCGGGAGCGAGCAACCAGGTGGACGTTGTGTTCGGCGCGGCGATCACCATCCCTGCGGGCTCGAGCGTAACGTTGCGCTTCGCGGTAACGGTGTCCTCGAGCCTTTCCGGGGCATTGAACCTCATGCTCGGATATGCGGATATCAACGGGACGAGGCCGCCGAACGGTGCGGTGATCGCGGTCAACGACCTGACCCAGCAGATCCCGGTCAACGATCCGGTGACCTACCCGGCCTACTTCATCAGGTCCGGCATCACGCAGCTTCGTCCCGCTGGCGCGACTGTAGACGCGTTCAACTACCCCAACCCCTTCAACCCGAGAAGACAGACAACTAAGATAACATTCTACTGCCCAACCGGCAGCACGACCGCGACGGTCAAGATCTATACGCTCACCGGAAAGCTTGTGAAGACCATCACCCAGCCAAGCCTGATCCCGGGACAGTGCAACGAGATCGAATGGGACGGCAGAAACGGGAAGGGGCAGGTCGTGCGAAACGGCGTGTACGTGGCCGTATTGCAGGTGGACGGCACGAGAGCGATGGTCAAGATCGCGGTGGTGAAGTAGACGATACCGACGTCATAGGTTCTCTTTTTCCATACCTATCGGTGTTCCTCCCCTTTTCATACTTCAAGTGCGGTTTCTTTCGAAGAGTGGTGCGGATTGTTCGATAAAGAGTTCAATCGAAGGAGGCCTCATTTCATCGTGCGGGATAAAATAGTGGTATTGCCTCTTTACCATGACCGGTATGGTTTTCGTTTACAATAGCAGGTCGATCTCCTTTCCAATACTTACGCCCGACTTCGGTCCTCAGCCCGCTTTTGCTTGTCTGTAAACTCACGAAGCTGAAAGATGAGAAGTGTCAGCGTGATCAGAAAAGAAAGCGCGTCGGAGATCGGGAACGCGATCCATACACCGGAGATCCCCAAGAGCTTCGGCAGTATGAATAAAAGCGGGATGAGAACGAGCGCGCGTCGGCTTATGGAGAGGACGATCGAGTGCACCGCTTTGCCGATCGCCTGGAAGGTGGACGCTCCGATAATCTGCGCGCCGACGATGGGGAAAAGGAGTATGACGTATCGAAGCGGCCGGATTCCGCTCGTGATGAGCGCGGTATCCTTCGTGAAAAGGACTAGAAACCCGCGTGCGAATATAAACATCAAGAGGAAGCCGAATACCGATATTACGGTAGCGGTGAAAAGGCCGATCTTCACCGCCCGTTTCGTCTTGTCGTACCGCTTGCCGCCGTAGTTGTAGCCCGCAATCGGCTGGAGACCCTGGGCGATGCCGAGGATCGGCATTGTGAAGAACTGGAGCAGGCGGAGGACTATACCCATAACCGCGATGTACAGGTCTCCGCCCATCCGTGCAAGGATGTTGTTGACTGCCACTACGAGGATGCTCATCGCGATGAGACGCACGAAAGAAGCGGTTCCGATGGCAAAAATCTCACCGGTGATCTTTCTGTAAAACCTGAAATTCCGCAGCCTGTATCGCACCATGCTTTTACCTGTAAAGAAGTAGAGTGTAACCCAGACCGCGGTAACACCCTTGGCTATCACGGTGGCGATCGCCGCGCCGCGAACTCCCAACTGAAGCCGGAATATGAAGATCGGATCGAGAATGATGTTTAAGACTGCGGAGATGAGCATGGTGATCATCGCGTATCCAGCCCTGCCCTCCGCCCTGATCACGTTATTCGTGGAAACGGCGTAGGGAAAGTAGAGATTGCCTATGAGCATAATTACGAGATAATCTTTGGCATACGGCCGTATGGCATCCGTGGCGCCGAAGGCCGTGAGGATCCGGTCGGTGAAGAGATAGCCGAGTACCACGAGCACCGTTCCAATGAGAATCGAGGAGAGCATCATCGTTCCCATGGTGCGCTCCGCACGTTCCGGGTCGTGTGCCCCGAGGGCCCTCGACACGATCGATGCGCCGCCTATGCCGATGAGCTGGGCCATCGACATGACGAGCATCTGTATCGGAAACACAATAGTGACCCCCGCAATACCGAGGGACCCTACTCCGCGGCCGACGAATATCGTATCCACTACATTGAACAGGGCCGTTGTTATCATGCCTATCATGGCCGGCACCGAGAGCCTGAAGAGAAGCATTCCGATCCTGTCGCTTTCGAGAATATTGTTTTCTTTTATTTCGGCCACGCTCGGCCCCTTTCTTCGATAAGACCCTTTCTCGGATAAGAGCTACAATAGTAATACGATATTGCGTTAAGAAAAAAGAATTTGTGCTAATATATAAAGACGACGGACGTATACTATAGGAAGGAGAAACTCGCCGCCGCAGGCAACGGGCGATTGTAGTTTCGTGCAATCCGAATTCCGTCGACAGGGGGTGCGGCATGGTAATCAAAGACCTCGATGCGTGCGAGGAGTTCACGGCAGCGGACCGCACGAGGATCAGGGAGCTTTTGAGCCCCTACAAAGAAACGCTTTCGATCCGTTACAGCCTCGTGCATGCGACGCTTCGATCAGGCGAGACGTCGTTGCCGCACAGGCTTGCGGCGTCGGAGGTGTACTATATTCTCGATGGCTGCGGTACGATGCATATCGACGATGAAACAGCGCCCGTCAGTGCACATGATACAGTATATATTCCGCCGAAGAGCGTACAGTTCATAGAAAATACGGGAAACGGCGATCTTTTGTTTCTCTGCATCGTGGACCCTGCCTGGAGGGCGGAGGACGAGGAAGTGGCAGCGGCCGGTTCATGAAAATAGCACTTAACTACGAGGGTAATAATTTGTATACTGTCATATTATCATAAATTTAACAGATGGGGACGGGCAAGATGCGGAGAGTCGTGATAACAGGGCTTGGGCCGGTCTCTTCCATAGGTATAGGAAAAGAGCGGTTCTGGGAAAACGCAAAAGAGGGAAACGGGTGCTTTCAGAATACCGCTTTTCAGGATGTGGAGGTGGAACAGTACAAGAGCAGGGTATGCTCCCCGATCAATGATTTCTCACCGGAGGAGTACCTCGAATACCCGAAGAAGATGAAACGGGCGGGAATCGCGGCGCAGTACGCACTGCTCGGTGCATATCTCGCGTTCCGTGACGCGGGATTCGAGGTGGAACCGGCCGATTCAGGAAACGGTAAAACTAGAAGCGGGGTGCCGAACTTTTACCGTGTAAATGTTCCGGATCCGTCCCGGTGCGGTGTGATACTGGGGCAGTCGACCATCAATCCCGACGTGCTTCTCCCGCAGCATGCGAAGTTCCTCCGCGACAGAGGGCCGAAGCGGCTCAACCCTTTCACGCTTCCTCATTCGAACATCAATGCGAGCGCAACGCTCGTCTCGGAGTGGTTCTTCTTGAAAGGGACAAACCTGACGGTCGCGACCGCGTGCGCCTCGGCGGCGCATTCGATCGGGATGGCGGCGCTGAACATTCAAAACGGAATGGAAGACCTCGTCATAACGGGAGGAACGGATGCGCCGATAGATTCCTACTTCTTCTCGGGGTTCGATATCATCAATGCGATTTCCTGCAGGAACGACGATCCGATGACCGCGTCGAGGCCGTGGGACAAAGACCGGGACGGATTCGTTGTAGGAGAGGGGGCCGGGATACTGGTACTTGAGGAGCTCGGCCACGCGAGGCGACGCGGCGCTTGGATATACGGCGAGATCACAGGTTTCGGTTTCACCGCGGACGCCTACAACATCGTCGCTCCGGACCCATACGCGACCGCAGGGATCGAGGCGGTGAAAAGGGCGCTTGCGATGGCGAAAGTGTCGAAAGAGGAGATAGAATATATCAATGCACACGGGACATCGACAGTGCTCAACGACCCGAACGAGTCGTATATCATGAAGCAGGTGTTCGGAGAACGGGCGTACAGGATACCGATAAGCTCGTCGAAGTCCTATTTCGGCCACACCCTCGGGGCCGCCGGGGGCTTGGAGACCATCGTTACAATGCTCACCATGCAGCACGGTGTCATCACGCCGACCGCCAACCTCTTTCATCCGGACCTCGACTACACCGAAACGGCCGCACCACAGCTCGACAAGCGGTGTGATCTCGACTTTGTCCCGAAAAAGAGCAGGAAAAAGGACGTGGGACTTGCGCTGAAGACATCGTTCGGGTTCGGCGGCCAGAACGGCGCGCTGGTTTTAAAGCGATATTTGCCTTGACTCACCCCCAGCCGGCAGTCAAGTTTAATTAAAATAATTGTAAAAACCGGCTGCCTTCTCAAAATGACAATAAATTGTGTTTATATCAGATGTGCAATTGTTTTAATTTACGATCGTTTGAAATATTACTATATTTAGATATACTGATATCCTGCGGAGGTCGAGGATGAACATTGTCGAGCTCAAGGATGTGAAAAAGAAGTATATGCTCGGAACGACCGAGGTTAACGCCCTGAAGGGGGTGAGCTTCGCGATAGAGAAGGGGGACTTCGTCGCGATCGCGGGTCCTTCCGGCGCCGGGAAGAGTACGATACTTAATATGGTAGGATGTATCGATATACCGACGGAAGGGACGGTCCTCATCGACGGGGAGGACATCTCTACGCTCAGCGACAAACGCCTCACGAGCTTCAGGCTTCATAAGCTCGGCTTCATCTTTCAGTCGTTCAACCTTATCCCGGTGCTGAACGTGTATGAGAATATAGAGTTTCCCCTTCTCTTGAAGCGGGACATACCGAAGAAAGAACGCGACCGTACCATCAACAAGCTCATCGAGGAGGTCGGCCTCAAGGACCGGATAACGAACAAGCCGGCGGAGCTGTCCGGAGGCCAGCGTCAGCGGGTCGCGATCGCCAGGGCGCTCGTGACGACCCCGCTCATAATTCTCGCCGACGAGCCCACGGCGAACCTGGACTCGGAAACGGGGCACCGTATTATAAACCTCATGAAGGAGATCAACCGGACGGAACACACCACGTTCGTGTTCTCGACACACGACCCTCACATAATGGAGCATGCGAACCACGTCATCAAGCTCAGGGACGGATTGATCACCGCCGAATAGGGTAGGGGGTTGAAATGGTATTCTTCAAGATCGCAATAGGCTCTCTTCTGAAAAGGAAACGGAGAGTAGTCGGCATCGGGCTCCTCGTCATGTTCGGTACGATACTCATCGTCTTCGGCCAGGAGTTCGCGCTCACCGCCAACACGCTTTCGAAGCAGGCGATAATAAAAAACCTCACCGGAGATTTCATAGTATATTCGGCGCGGTCGAAAGAGAAACCGGGCCCGTATACCTTCTCGAACCCTCTCTCCAATATCGAGAACGTCGACGAGATAAAGACGGTGCTCTCGGGATACGACGAGGTCGAGGCCTTTACCGCATACGCGCAGAACATATCGGTGATCGCGGTGGAAAAGGAAGACGGTACGACCAGTGAGCTCCCGCTGATATACTCGGCGGTCGAGCCGGAGACGTACCTCGATTTTTTCCGAAACATCGAGATGACCGATGGAACCTTTTTCAAGAACAGTACCGGCGGGATCGTCATAAGCGAAGCACAGAACGGACGGTACGAGGAACAGTACGGCGTGCGCTTTGCGGTCGGCGACCCGATAACGATGTACGGGATTACCTCAGGCGGTGCGGTCAATGCGGTGAAGACGACGGTGCGCGGGATATTCGTGCCGATCAAATATGAGAATTCCTTCGACTACATCAACTTCATGGACATGGCTACCTACTCCGAGCTCTACAACTTCACCGGGGTGGCGGAAGGCTCGCTGCCGGAGGATATCACCGAGACGCTGCTCACAGAAAACGAGGACGATATATTCGGCCTCGCGTCAGAGGAGGGGTTCGGCATCATCGACGTAGGGAGCCTCGAGTCCGCCGCCCTCTCCGGCTTCACGATGATCGCCGTGCACCTGAATGAGGGGGTAGACACGAATCGTTACCTCGAAACACTGCAAAAAACGGCAAAACAGTACGGTTTCAAGACGGCGCCGTGGGACGAGGCATCCGGGGGGCTCGCGCGCATCTCCGGCGCGCTGCAGGGCTTCATCTACGCGGCTACGGCCCTGATCTTCATAATCGTCGCGCTGATTCTCATGAACACCCTCATCATAAACATCATGGAGCGGACGTCGGAGATAGGTACCATTCGGGCGATCGGCGCAAAGAAGAGCTTCGTTACCCTCATGTTCCTCTCCGAGACCCTCGTTCTGAACGTCATCGCCGGGATCGCCGGAATAGCGGTGAGCGCCGTGCTCATACTCATTGCGGGCCGTATCGGCATCGCGCTTCCCGGTCCGGTATCGCAGTTTCTCATCGGTGGAGGACGCCTGTACCCCACACTGAGCCTCTCCACCGTCGGGCAGGCGCTTCTCATAATCGTCGTCATCACGATTCTCGCAACGCTCTACCCGCTGCGGGTTGCTACCAGAGTGACGCCGCTCGTGGCGATGTCCGAAGGTAATTAGGGGGACCGGATGAACCTTGGATTCTATTCGAGAGTGGCTTTCAGGAACGTGTTCCGGCAGAGGAAACGGACATTTTCTTTAGGGGTCAACTACGCAATAGTGACGCTCATCCTCCTGCTTGTGTTCGCGTTTTCCCACGGTGCGAGCACGAACATAGCGGAGAGCCTCTCTCGCGCGACGAGCGGCCACATTAATATCGCGGGCGAGAACGTCATAGACGGGAAGATCTACAAGGGCGTTTTGGATTACCGCAAGATCGAGAACATCGTCCGTGACACCCTCGGCCCGGACACCGTCATATACCCGAAGTACAACGTCTGGACCGTGACCTACAACAAGGGAATACCGAAGAGGGTCCGCTACTACGGGATATACCCCAAGCTGGAAACCGATTTCCAAAAACAGTTCGAGTTCATCGAGGGCGGGTGGGACGATTTCGCATCAGGCTCCGACGGTATCATCGTATCAAAGGAGCTGGCCGACTACCTCGAGCTCGAGCCGCAGGGCGAGGTCGTCGTGTCGACGAGAACGAGGTTCGGCGCGTTCAACACGACGACCTTCATCGTGCGTGGGATATTCGACACGGACAACTACTTCATCGAGAACCTCGCGGTCGCGCACTTCGAAACCCTGCAGAAGCTCGATCTCGCGGACGAGGATTCCGCATCCCTCCTCACCGTGTTCGTACGCGACCCCGGCAGGATCGACCGAGACCGCGACCGCGTCGTCGACGCCCTGCGGGCGGAAGGTTTTGATGCGGACAAGCCGGAGAATGCCTCGGACGCGATCTCCGCGACCTCGTCGGCTTCTCCACGCTACAGCGTCGAGGAGGGCCAGGAGGACACGGTTCGTCTTACGGTGGCCACGCTCGACGAGGTGCTTGGGTTCGTCGGCACAATCGTGACCGCCATCGATGCGATCGGCGGGTTTTTGGCCGCCCTCATGCTCTTCGTCATCGTCATCGCAATATTCATTAACCTGAAGATGACCATCACCGACCGGATGGGGGAGATAGGAACGATGAGGACCATCGGGATGGAGTCTGGGGGAGTGGTATCGATTTTCGTACTCGAAAATATCTACCTCGCGCTGCTGTTCGTACTTGCCGGTATCGCGATCGGTTTCGGCGTCATGGCCCTGCTCGTATACGGCGTGACGCTGCCTGCGAAGGGGGCGTTCTCCCTGCTGCTCGACAACGGACGGCTTGCCCTCCGGCCCAGGGGTGCCGACATAGTCCTTATAATCGTCGCCATCTCGGCGTTTGCGGCGATCTTTTCGTACATCCCGTCACGGCGTGCGGGGAAGATACCGCCTGCCGAGGCATTGAGAAAAAAAGCCTAGAGGAGCGATTTAAAATGACCATAAAAAGAAAATCGACCGTAGTTATGGCTGCGGCATTGATACTATTCGCGCCCTTCGTTCTACAGGCAGCGGAAAACGATCCGAGGGCAGTGCGGCTTGTAGAGGCGTGGGAAAAAAAGCTCAATGTCGAAGACCTCGATATTACGAATCTCTTTACCCTGGTACAGAAGCGGCAGAACGAGCCGGACAGAGTGCTGAGGATACGTATCTACAGAAGGGACCGTGAGGAGGCGTACACCCTCATCTACCTCTACCCGGAAAGCGAGAAGGGAAAGGGATACCTCAGAAACGGGGACGACCTGTTTCAGTACTTTCCCTCCACGAGGGAGTTCGTGTATCGGAACAGGAAGGAGGACATCGGGGGCTCGGACGCCCGGTCGGACCTGTTCGGAAAGCAGCAGACACTAAAACTGTACAATGTCTCCTACCTCGGCACGGCAAAGGTATCCAAGTGGGACACGGACGTTGTCCGGCTCGACGCGAAGGAGCTCGATGTCTCCTTTCCCATTCAGAAGTGGTACATACGAAAGACCGACGGGCTCCCGGTGAAGGTTGAGAACTTTTCGCTTTCCGAAACACTGATGCGGACCTACTACTACATAGACTACGAGGAGGTCTCTTCTGACAAGTACGTGTTCACGAAGCTTCTCGCGGTAAACCATCTCGAAACGGGACAGAAGACCCTTATCACCATAGAGGACATCGGGACGGATAGTATTCCGGATTATACTTTCACGAAGGCGTTTTTAGAGGAGCAGTCCAGGTAGGGAGGAAAAACCATGAAAAGAGCTTCCGGTACCGCTACTGCAAGACTGCTTCTGGTGGCGGCTTTTCTGCTGCTTGTGCCCACCGCGCTCCTGGCGCAGGACGGGGACGGCGGCTCACAGGATTCCGGGGATGTGATACCCGCAGAAGAGAACATCTTCGACGAGAATGCGATCTTCGACGAAGCGAGCTTCGAAAAGGCCGTGGAAGAGAGCAAGAAGGAGGAAGCGGGATCGAAACTGGAGACGCTTGTCGGCGCCGATTTCGTGTTCTCAAACAGCTGGCTTCAGCCTCTGGATTTCGATACCTATTCGTTGAGCTCGCAGTTCTACGGCAAGGTCTTTGCAAAGGCCGCCTATCCGGAAATCGCTTCTATATTCGTCTCCTACAATTACTCCATACCGCTGTTTTATTATTCAGGCAACATCGAACCCTACACCGGCTACCCCCCTTCATCGGTGTATGCGGAGCTGTCCGAACTCTTTTTAAGCTTCGATGTATATAAGAAGGTATTCTTCCGCCTCGGCTACCAGCTCGTCGCCTGGGGGCCCTCCTTTTTCTGGACGCCGGTGGACTTCATAAACCGCGACAAGCTCGATCCACTCGCCCAGCTCGACCTCAGGACGGGCAAGCCCGGCGCCAAGATCACCGTGCCGTTCGAGGGCTCCAACCTCGTCCTTTTCTTCGATTTTTCCCAGAGCATCGACGAAGCTTCCACCACCGCGAGCATCGAGGATCGAACCAGGGTAGGGGCGAGGTTCGATACCGTCATCCTCGGATACGAGCTGGGCTTAAGCACCTATTTGGGTAACGGCTTGACCACCCTGTGGGGCCTGGACTTCTCCGGTGTCCTTTTCCGTTCGGACTTCTACGGCGAGGTCGCGGTCTCGAAAGGCTCGAATACGCAGAAAGCACGGGCTGCAGCGGTGCCTTCGACATACGAGCTCTACTACCCGCAGGAAATCGTCGTCGCCACTTCTCTGGGGCTTGCGAAGAGCTTCGGTGAGTTCAAGCGCTGGACCGTGCGGGGAGAGGCCTACTTCAACTCCAACGGATACGGCGCGGACGCCCCATACTCGTACCTCCTGACGCAGAACTTGTTCTCACCGCTCTACATGGGCATGCTCTATGGGTATTTGTCCGTGACTAAGGACGAGCTCTTTACGCAAGAAATTACCGGGACCTTTGCGCTCCTCATGAACGTTCTGGACCCCTCGTTCGATCTCTCCGCCACCATGGCGTTCGATATCCCGAACCTCATTCCGTTCAATGTGCGGCTGTCTTTCACGGGAGGGGAAGAAAATCGGGAGTTTACCTTCTTCGGCGGGCAGGCGGTAACCCTCTCGGTCTACACGAAAGTGTCGATATAGCGGTCGTATAACGAATGGGCCTTCTTGCGGTTTCCCCAGGCGAGTGTAATCCACGCACATTACACCGTATCAATTGCCTGGGACCCTCCCTCGTCATCCTCGATTACAACATGGACCGGGATAGGTTTTTGGTTCATCATTCATAAAGTCCGTCACGCGCTGACACTTGAATCGGGAGTAAAGAACCTATAAAAACCACCCACACCATAAATTATGAATGTTTGATTTTAATAAATTGAGAAAATATCACCGATTACGCAACCGTCGACGATCGCTGAAACCTGCAGTGTCACAGTCGGCCGGACCTTGTCACATATTCGTAAATGACGTTTGGCGTATGGAGCGGTATCCGCATACGGATATATGTTCGTACCGTACGGCAGCACCTATCCGCTTTACTTCTTATGTCTATCCCGGTACAATAATCAGGGCTGTTTCCATATACGAGGAGGAGTGAGGCATGCGGTTGCGGCGATCGGAAGTGATGCTTGACGGCGAAACGGGGAACATACACATAGGAAGGACGAAGGAGGGGGTTCCACGGGTCCGTGCGGAAACCGCGGAAGGCCTCGCCTTCGGCCTGGGGTGGGTGCACGCGAACGACCGGATGCTCCAAATGCTCCTCATGCGCACGGTTCTGCAAGGTAGGGCGGCCGAACAGCTTCGGGGGGATGACCGGTTTATCAAGCTCGATACGTACATGAGACGGATGAACTTCGTTCCCGATCCCGAACGCATGCTGAACGGTATCGAAGAAAACGTCAGACGGCAGCTCTACCGCTATGCCGAGGGGTTCAACCGATTCCTGTCGGAAAACGGCGGTCCGCTTGCGACGCGGCTTCTTTGCTACAAACCAAAGCCGTGGTCCGTTTTCGACACCCTGATCATCGGCAAGGTTTTCAGTTTCATAGGGCTCACGGATATCCAGGGAAGGATGGAAAAGCTCATCATACAGCTCATACAGAAGGGCATAGACGAAACCCGGCTTAAAGATCTCTTCCCCTCCATCACGGAACGGATAGATTACGACCTCATCGGCAGGGTCAAAACGGTACAGACTCTGGTGCCCGAAACGTTCGAGTGGATGAGAGACGTCCCGAAGTTCGTTGCGAGCAATAACTGGGCTCTCTCCGGCGATCACACCAGGTCGAAAAAGCCCCTCATCTGCGGCGACATACACCTGCAGGTCAACAGGCTCCCCGCGATATGGTACGAGGTGGTGCTGCAGCTTTCGGACAACAAGCTCGCAGGCACGACCATACCCGGCAGCCCCGGTCTTATCGTCGGACGAACGAACCATATCGCATGGAGTCCCACCTACACTTTTATGGACATGCTCGATTACCGAATAGAACATTGCAAAGACGGACGCTACAGGCGCCCCGAGGGTTGGCGGGAATTTTCGGTACGGGAGGAGGTCATTCGGGTTAAGAAAAAGGACCCGGTGCGGATACGGGTCTACGAGAACGAAGACGGGGTCTTGGAAGGGGAGCCGTATGAAGAGGGGTACTACCTCCTCCTCTGCTGGTCTGCGGCGGGTGACTGCGGCGCCGAGGATTTCAATGCGATGATGACGCTGCCCGGTATCCGGACCGCAAAGGACGCTATGGCCCAGTTCAGGCGCCTCGACGTCTCGTCGTTCAACTGGGCGGTTACGGATACAAAGGGCAACATAGGCCTACAGATGAGCGGGCGCTGCTTTGACCGGAAACAGGGCATAAGCGGGCTCATCCCCGTGCCCGCCTGGCTGAAGGGGGGAGGTTTCGGCGGGTGGATCGCGAAAAAACGACTTCCCTCGGTCTACAACCCCAAAGAGGGGTTTTTGTGTACCGCGAACAACGATATTAACGACATGGGAAGGTCGCGTCCGATAAACCTTCCGATGGCCACGTACAGGGCCGACCGTATACGGATGCTGCTTCAGGGGAATAAAGACATCACCGTCGAGGACATGAAAAAGGTTCAGTACGATCTGTACTCCGTACAGGCGGAGCGGTATATGAAACTTATCGAACCGTTCATACCGGACACGAAAAACGGCCGGATCTTGCGCGGCTGGGACATGCGGTACGATCTCGGTTCGGTCGGGGCGTTTCTTTTCGAGTCCGTATACATGACGATCATGCGAACGGTCTTCGGGAACAACGGCTTCGGCAGCGAGGTGTTCGAGTTTCTTGTTGACGAGACCGTATTCTTCCATGACTACTACGGGAGCATGGATGACATCGTGTTCAACGATAAATCAAGCTGGTGGGATGGCCTCGACAGGGAAGCCGTTCTCAAAAGCGCGGTGGTGCAGGGGCTTTCAGTCCGTGCGACGAGATACGGAAAAACGAGGAAGATGACGTTTTCGCACCTGCTTTTCGGGGGCAGGCTTCCGCGTTTTTTCGGCTTTGATTACGGACCTGTAAGGCTTGCCGGTTCCCGCGCGACGATCCCCCAGGGGCAGATACACAACTCGAAGACCGGAGCCCTAACGGTGGCCCCCTCCTTCAGGATGATAGCCGACATGTCCACCGATGAACTTCATACCAATCTCGCGGGGGGCGTATCGGAAAAGCGATTCTCGCGGTGGTATAAAAGCGACATACGCCGCTGGCTTAGAGGAGGCTATAAGGTTCTCTGAGGGGGCTTTTTCTCTTTTCGCCGGAGGTTGATAAGAAAAATGCCCGCGATGATCGCCGCGCCGCCTGTGACTTGCGAAAAAAGAAGCCGCTCGTGGAGAATAATGACGCCTCCCACGGTCCCGATGACCGGCACCAGGTTCGTATAGGTCGAGACGACCACCGGTTCGAGCCTTGAAAGCCCGTAGAGGTAGAGGAGGTACGCTCCGGCGGAACAGAAGACTCCGAGATACAGGATATTGAGCACACCGGAGAGCCCAAGATAGGTCCACAGCCTGTATTCGAAAAGCGCGAGCGGGAAAAGGAATCCGGTGCCGAAGATGAACTGGTATGAAAGAAGCTGTATGCCGGAGTAGCGGGGCTTCAGCCTGCTGCTCGTCATTATGTACCCGACCCAGCAGAGACACGCCCCCATCATGAAGAAGTTACCTTTTATGACACCAGGGTAGAGCTTTGCTTCAATACCGCTCGATACGATGAGATAGACGCCGCCCACTGATAGTACTATTCCGAATATTTTACACGGCCCCACCGCCTTTTTATACAGCAGAAACTCCGCGAATATGGTGAATATCGGGATGCAGGCGATGATGAGCGATGCGTTCGACGCGGAGGTGAGCCTTATGCCCTGGGTCTCGAAGAAAAAGTACAGGGTTATTCCGAAGAGGCTGCTTAAAAGAAGAGGCAAAAGCGTCCTCTTTTCGATCCGTGCTCCATTCTTTTTTAAACGCTGCAGCGGGAAGATGATCGCCGACGCAACCGAAAAGCGAAGGAAAGCGAGGGTGAGAGGCGGAAAGCCGGTATTCAGCACGTGCTTCGCGCTCGCAAAGGAAAGCCCCCACAAAGAAACCGTCACGAAAAGTGAGAGATTCGCGTAAAGCATTGTTTTTTTGTCTTGTTTCATGTCGGTAGGTTACAATACTACCGCAGTCACGGAAGGTCAAGCCATGGGCGTATTGTCTTCGCAGCAGGTTTGTAGTATTTTCATTGAAACGGAAGCGATAAACCGGAGGGTACGGATTCATGGGCGGATCGAAGGTTGCGGTGGTGAGCTGTACGACCTACGGGAAAAAGGAGGTCGAAGCGGCGGTAAAACGCGGTTTCGAGCTTATAGGAGGCGTGGCCGCGTTCGCCGCACAGGGGGAACGGATCGTTCTGAAGCCGAACGTGCTGTGGGGTGATTCGCCGGAAAAGTGCATCAACACGCACCCCGAGGTGTTCGGGGCGGTAGGCCGGGCGCTGCAGGGTACGGGCGCGGTACTTTCCTACGGCGATTCCCCCGGATTCGGAAAGCCCGAGTCGCATATGAGACGGGCCGGTATAAAGGCGGTGGCGGATGAGCTCGGAATCGGTCTCGCGGACTTCGAGAACGGAAGGGAGGTGGAGTTTTCCGGCTCGCCGTCCGTGAAGAAATTTACCGTTGCAGTCGGCGCGCTCGAGTGCAACGGGATAGTGAGCATACCGAAGCTCAAGACACACGGGCTGATGCGACTCACCGGCGCGATAAAAAACAGTTTCGGCTGTATTCCCGGAATGCTCACACACGCCTTCCACGTAAGGATACCGAATCCGTATGATTTCGCCAAAATGCTCGTCGGCCTCAACCTGCTCTTAAAGCCGAGACTCTACATCATGGACGGGATCGTGGGGATGGAGGGAAACGGCCCGCGGGGAGGGAATCCGGTGGATATGGGGTTCCTCCTTCTTTCGCGCGATCCCGTTGCGCTGGACACCGTCATGTGTATGAGCGTCGGTCTCGATCCCAAGATCCTACCGACAAACGTGTTCGGGATGGAGTACGGGCTCGGGACCTGCGATCCCTCAAAGATAGAGATGCTCGGGGACCCTATCGAGCGGTTCGTGAAACCGGATTTCGACATGGTGCGCACGCCGATCGTTTCCGGGCCGAGGTACCGCGTATCGTCCGTCCTCAAGCGGCTTCTGTACCCGAGGCCCGTGATAATCGAGGGTCGGTGCGTGCGGTGCGGAACCTGCGTCGAGGTGTGCCCGACCGATCCGAAAGCGCTTTCCTATAAGACAAAAGGCAGGGAAACGCCCCCCGTGTACCAGTACAAACGGTGCATACGTTGTTTCTGCTGCCAGGAGATCTGTCCGGAGAGTGCAATCGTAATAAAACGCCCCCTGCTCGCAAGAATGCGGCGAAGAGCTCCGGCAAAGGCAACTGTCGGTCTTAAATGAGGACCGCTGCGGGACACAAAGGTGGAAGCCTGAAGCAGGGTGGAATACGCAGGGGCTCGAGATCCGTGGTATCTTCGAACCGATTTTACATCCGCATGCGGAGTCATATACAGTCGGGTATATTGCTGAAAATCTCTACTATGGTGTTTTCCATCCGGTTATTGTAATTATGCTTCCTACTACCTGATTTTTCATTCAACCGATACGGATTACTGCAAGACCGCGGGACAACACACTCAAGCGGTATCCGTATGGTATGCTTCCTGCTGCTTCCGCATGGATGGACATTCATTATAGAGGATTCATGCAGTGTCGTCGTACTATCCATTACTACGCGTCAAGAGCTGATTTGATTGTTGTTATTTCCGGTTCTTCTTTAGATTAGTTGATAAGGATAAACGTGTATTGTAAAAAAGAAGGCTCTTTTCCACATCGAATACTGTTTTTACGGCAATAGCACTTTAAAAATTATTGTATAATCTATAGTGAGGTTTTCTAATATAAGTACAGAAATGGGACAAATAGAAAACAAAAATAAAGAGCTTTTACCCTTTGCCCTACTAATAATTCGCGTGATTGATGATCATATATCAGCAACGATATTGGAGAAGATCCTTATTTCTTTTCCTCTGTGAGCACCACGCTGTCGTATACGTTGACCCGGTTATGGAGGCCGAAGAATTCGTAGGTCCCCTCGGAAACCGTCTCATCGGTCGAGGTGACGGTAAGCCTCCCGAGCGATATATCCGGGTCGTAGGAATACTCCCCCGTTTCGGGGTCGCGCGTCAGGCCGCGCTCCCTGAAGATGAGAAACATCATCTCTTTTTCCACCCCATGAACCGAGCCGAGGTTTATCAATGCCCTGCTGCCAGAGAGCCGTACGATAAGGCCTCGCAACCCGACCGCCCCGTCTATTTCCTTCGCAACGGAGAACACGCAGTTGAACAACTTTTCGTTTCCCGTATAGTAGGTGGTAACAGAGTGGACCGTCCTTCCGTTGAAGCCGGAGTTAAGGTATGCGGTCAGCTCGAGCGAGTCCTCCTTTTCCGTGACGGTTCCGGTTACGTAGTAATCCACTTCGAGCTTGCGGGCGGCTTTCAGCGCCTCTTCGGGCGCGCCGATCATGCCTTCGTAATAGACCGTCTCGATCTTGGGATAGTACCCGAGCATGAAAAAGAGCATTTCGGATATCGTCTTCGAGAGACGCTTGTGTATGACGTCTTCCGTCGGCACCATTCTGTGGCCGAAGGCGTCGAACACGGCGATACGGACCGTTGTTTTGGGTACGTAGCCGCGATCGGACTCGTCGAGCCCGTACTGCGACACCTTCCACCGTGCGGCGAGGTTTTTCGAAACCCTGTTTTCATATATCTCTATCCTGTCGTTCAGATCGACCGTGTCGATATCGAGCGTATCGCGAACGATGTCACGAAGCTCATGCAGATAAAGCTCGAAGAGCCCCCTCGTCCGGTAATGCTCGGCGAGCTCGAGTCGTTTGTTCGGATCGAGTGGATCGAGCCGTACCGCGCGCTTGTAGTGAAAAAACGCCTTGTCCATGATGAACTTTTCGGAAAGCGCCCGCGCGAGGGCAAGCTGCTCGTTGGAGAGCTCGACCCGGTACGGATCCGACAGGCTCTCCCTACGCATGGAAAGAACGAGGTTTTCGAGCCTGAATCTCGCTACATCGTCGTCGATCCGCTTTTCGAGCGCCTTTTTGTACTGTTCCGCCGCGTCCTCGTATCTACGCAGCATTTCGTAGCAGAACCCCGTTTCGTACAGTTTTATCGCGAGGCTCGCCCCGGATGAGCTCGAAAAGCGGTTTTGTGCGTCTTCTATCATCCTGCCGTAGTACTTGAGCGCCTCCCCGTACTCTCCGGTATAGAAATACACGGAAGAGAGTATGTCGTAGGAATCGGCAACCGACCCGTCGATCGTTTTTGCCGTCTCGGCTTCAAAGATTGCGGCATCCAAATAGGGTGCCCCCAGGCTTTTATCCAAAGGTCGTTCGCCGTTTTGCGCGGCGAGGATACCCATCATGTAGTAGTGCCGGGCGAGATTGATGTGAGTCCAGGGTGACGTGCTGTCCAGGGAGACGGCCTTTCTGAAGAAGCCGCCCGCCTTTCGCATCTCGCCGATCTGGGTATAGGCCGTTCCGAGATGTATATACGTCCACACGTCCTGGGGGTAGATCTTGAGAAGCCCGTTGTATATTGCTATCGCCCCGTCATAGTCGCCCTGTTCCCGCTTGAGGTCCGCGATACCGTACTGCGTCTCTATGTTTACCGGCTTCAAAGCGAGCGCGCGTGCAAAGATCTGTTCCGCCTCGTCGAGCTTCCCGAGCGATATCAGCACGCGGCCGAGGAGGTTCATCGTTTCCACCGATCTTTCATCCTGCAGCAGAGCCTCTCGGAGCAGAGTTTCGCTTTCATGGAGGTTCCCCGTTTTCCGGTAGGCCCGGGCTAAGGCGATCTTTGCGTCGAGGAAGTAGCTGTTTTCACGCAATATTCCGTGGTATATGTATATAGCCGTAATGTAATCGCCCTCCTGCTCCTTTTTGAGCCCGTCCGAAAGCTTTCGAAGCAGGTCGCTCTGTGCCGACGCCCGATAGAAGGGAGCCACAAGCATCAGTGCGACCATGAGGATGAGAACTCTTTTTCGCATGGTCAATCCTTCCAGCCGTTTTTACCGATCAGGGGTACGAACCTGCAGCCGCACAGCGATTGTTTGTATATTCTGCCGTTCTTCGCCTTTTCCACGAGCTTCAGGTCCTGAACATGCCTGCCGCCTACGGGAACGACGAGCTTGCCTCCGTTCTTCAGCTGTTCCAACAACGTCTCGGGAACCTTCGGCGCCGCGGCGGTGACGATGATCCTGTCGAACGGTGCGTATTCGGGCAAGCCAGCGGTGCCGTCTCCACCGATGAGAAAGATATTTCGGTAACCCTGGCTGTAGAGGTTGGTCCTCGCCTTCATTAGAAGGCTTTCTATGCGCTCTATCGTGTATACGGTGGACGCGAGCCTGGCGAGTATCGCCGCCTGATACCCGGATCCGGTCCCGATCTCGAGCACCGTGTTGTCCCGCTTGATATCGAGCGCCTGCGTCATCAACGCGACGATATAGGGCTGGGATATCGTCTGGTTTTCCCCGATCGGGAGCGGGTAGTTGCCGTACGCCTTGTCTCTCAGCGACTGAGGGATGAAAAGCTCGCGCTTTACCTTCCGCAGGGCGTCGAGCACCCTCTCGTCGGTAATCCCGGAAGGGATGAGTTCATCTCGTATGAGGCGTTCGGCCTCTTTTGTACCGTTGAAAACCATACACCATCCTGCGCTTATGCCGGGTCTTCAGGGATAAATGAATCCGAGTCGGTTCTTTCCGATTCTGCCGCTGTAATCGACCTCTATTTCGGCGTCGATATACAGTCCTTGGAGCTTTTCGTCATAGACGTCGGAGAAGTATATGACGTATTCGGGAGACCGGTAGGACTTGATCGTATCATACAGATAGGGGGCCTCGTTGGAGTGGATGACGTCGTAGAACCGGCCGCCCGTGCTCCGCGCCAGATAGTCCAGCATCGCCTCGTTTTTCCCCCCGAAGCTCAGTACGTATACGGGAATACCGTTATTGGCTGCGTAATTCTTACACGCCTCGAAGGAGTATGTGAGAAAGGAGTCTTTTCCCAGCGAGCCGTCTGTCACGAAAACAACCGCCTTTTTGTAGAACTCCTTGTTCAGCAGATCTATCCCCATGCGTAAGGCGCGGTCGAACGCCCTTCCCTCGCCGTATACGGGGTCCGTTATCGCATTCGCCGAGGTGATCCTCGAAGAGGTAAAGGGAGACAGTATACGTGTGGTATTATCGAAACCGATTACTGAAACCTCGTCGGCCGGATCGAGGCCGCCGAGAAAACCCCGCATGAAGCGGCCTATATCCTGCTCGTAACCGCGCATGGAAAGCGACTTGTCAACGATCACGAGGATTGTGGTTCTCGAATCCCGGACAGAGGTATACGAAAGATCGATCCTCCCCACCACGCCGCCGCCGATACGGCAAAGGAAATGGGAAGGTCCGAGCCCAGAAAGCGGCAGACCGTCCGCCGAGAGCACGGTCGTATAGTATACGACGGTAGGATAGTTCGAGGTGTCGACCCTGTTAAGGAGGATGTTGAGGTTTCTGTATTTTTCGGATTTCGGGATGAACTGTACCACTTCGTCGTTTTCGAAGTCGCACGCATAGAGCTGTCCTAAAGAGTCGATCTTCACGTCCATGACCCTTCCGAGCTTTTTCCCGGTCTGAACCTCTCTCCACACCGAGTGTGTGATATCGAACGACAGGATCCGGGAATCGTCGCAAACGAGAAGACGGTTGTCATCCGTACAGGATAGACCGTAGGGACCGAAAAGAGTTTTGCCGCCGAGCAGGGAGAGAAAGTTCCCGCTTCTGTCATATCGGTATATCGTCTTTTTTTCCCGGTCTGAAACGTAAATGCTTCCCCAGGCGTCGATCGCGATGCCGCAAGGGTGGATGAAGTCGCCCTCTTTTTCACCTTCACGGCCGAACACGAGAAGAAGCCTTCCTTCCGGGGAAAACTTCTGCACCCGCATGTTTCCGCTGTCTATAACGTAGAGATTGCCGTCACCGTCGAGGGCTAGAGAGGTGGGCCCGTATAGGCTTCCCTCCGAGAGACCCGAGGAGCCGATACTGCCGAGGTACTCTCCTTCGGAGGTGAATTTGTATATGGTGTCGTTCGTATAATCCGAGATATACACGACGGAGTCGCCGACGGGCCCGCCGGCTACGATATCGTACAGCCTTCCGTGACGTATCTTCGGTGAGGTGAAAGAGAAGAGCGGCTTGCCCTCGCTCGATATCTTCAGAGCGAGTTTCGAACCGAACCCGCAGGCGTAAACGTCGCCGGACCGGTCGACGTCTATCCCCGTCACCCTGGACAGGACGTATTTGCCCAAGGGGTTGCCCTTGATCGCCATTCCCACCGCATACCCTTCGTCGGTCCTCCCTCCTCCGAGAAGGAACTGTTTTTTATAAAGGTATGAGACGAGGTTCTCGAGTACGGCGTCCGGGCCGCCGCTCTTAACGAGGGTGTCGAGCTCGAAGAGGGCATTCTCCTCGAACCCCGCTAAAAAGTATGCGAGGGCGAGAAAATACCTCACACGGCGGTCGTCCGGCGTCTTTCCCAGCGCCCCCCTGAACAGCTCGATCGACGCCTCGTATTCTTTTCTGTTGAAATGAGCGACACCCCTTTTAAACCGTTCGTCCACAGAAGAAGAGGCTGTCTCATCGGCGAAAAGAGACCCGCATAACAGCGAAAAGAGGAGTAGTGATATGATAAAACAACGTTTCCGGCATGGTGTGTTGTGATATTGCGGGCTCATTTTTTTACACAATAGTAGCATTTTATAATGAGATTACAAGAAAAAAAGCTCCTCCCATACGATATGGGAAGAGCCCTGTATGTATAATCACGCTGCGTGCTTCAGATTCTTACGTCGACACTCTGTCCAAGGTTTCCATCAAGGAAAAAGGGCTTACCGATGGCGAGCGAGAGAAGGCTCAGGATGAAATCCTTCGAAACGACGACGGGGTTTCCGCTCTCGTCGGTCCGCATCTTCACCTTCGGTACATGCCTCCCGGATTCCTCCGCCAGCCCCTTATCGGGCAGCGGGAAAAAGTCCTGAATGGTAACCTTGTCTGAAATCGTTGTTACCATGGATCTCTCCATATTTGCTAGACTTTCATTTTTAGTGTCGACACATGGGAATAAACCTTTATCGAATTTATATCTTTTTTTTATCGTCTAAGCCTTGATCCCTAAGGCGTGAAAGGTCCTCATGGTCATTGATATTGACGAGGCTTTTTTGTGCCCGCATAAGCCGGTCTTTATCAAGGCTTTCCGCGAGCGAGAGGAGGAGTATCCTGGAGTTTCGGCTGATACATCGTACCCGGTAGTCGCCGGCGGCGATACACCGTTTCACCGCATCGAGACAGGCCTTCCCGTAGAATGCGAAAAGGGGATGAAAACCGTCGGGCGCGACGGGAATGCAGCCGTCGTACTTGGATGAGGATTCGGTAAGCTTCGATGCGACATGGAGAATGAGCTCCTGCGATATATGGGGGTAGTCCACCCCTACAAAAAAGTTATATTCCATGTCGGTTTTTTGAAGTGCGGATAAGATACCGCCGAGCGGTCCTATGCCCTTGACGGAGTCTTCGAAGCTCCCGGCGAGGAGAGGATGCGTATACTCTCTTCCCACGAGATATACCTTCTCGAAAAGGCCCGCAGTGCAACGGATGGTAATATCGATCAGGCGTTTCCCCTGAAACTCGAGAAACGCCTTGTCGACCTTCATCCTCGTGGATATACCTCCTCCGAGGATAAATGCATTCATTGAGGAAAGCCTCTTCAAAAGGACCCCTTCCACGCCCCGGTTTCTTGTCCGGCGAGACGGTACAGCGCAGGCTCAGATGGCCCTGCCGAGCCATTTTACCATATTGGCGTAAAGAGTGCCAGTATGCCGCCAGTTCAAAAAGCGAGGCGCCGCGCCGTGATAGGCACAGTCGACCGCTGATGCGATGCTCCGTCCCTTTCCATACTCCCATGCCGCGAGGAACGGGTCGTCGTCATACTCTTCGATGACCGCAATGATATCGGCTTCCTTCTTCGGTATGAGGCGGTTGTAGGAGAGGAAATATCCCTCCCACGGCTCAGGCACCCCGTTCAGAACAGGGTGATCCTTCATGACGATCTTAGGCAAAAACCCTTCGGGAGTCTCGACACGGTCGTCCGTATCCATCAGGTCCACCGGAAGGAGTTTCTCGATCGGCGTCCTCTTGAAGAACGCCTTGCCGTGTATTCCGGTGAATGAAAGGTAGCCGCCCCACATCAAGAAGCCGCCGCCTTCAAGAACGTATTGTTCTAGCAGCCTCAGCCTGTTCGGCGTACGCTCACCCTCCATGGTTCTCTGGGAAACGAGAAAGGTATCGCAGCCGACATCGCTTACCGCAATCACGTCGTACTTCTTCATATCTTCAAGGGTCCAGGGGAACTCCTCTGCGACCTTGTTGGTGGGGCAGTAGTCGTACTCGATGCCGTTTTTTTCCAGCGCCTTTATGAAATAGCCGCCGTGCTCGAAATACCTGCCCATGGAAAATTGGTTCCTTCCTTTGAAGACCGTCTGGGTGGTATAGATGGCCTCCCCCGCAAACAGTACCTTCGGATTCTTTGCCATATTATTGCCTCCTGTATGAAAAATTTTTCAGATCTTCAATATCGTCCGAACTCTTCCGAAGCCCGTATCATGGCTTGTAAATTACTTGGAGGGGTATTCACCGGCATCTCGCACCCCGGCATGAGAATGAAGCCGTTCGGCGCGTCTTTTGCGTTTTCTATCGCCTCGCGGCACAGCGTGCGCACCAGCTCTTTCGATCCGGTCTGCAGGGTGGACGGACGGATATTCCCTGCGATTATGCAGCGTGACCCGAAAGTCCGCACTGCGGTCCGAAGGGGCACCTCCGTCCCGAAGCTGACTATCCCCGGATTTCCCATGGGAATTTCCCTCCAGAACGGCAGGTTCTTTTCATGCGCGCCGCATATGTGGCAGAGTATGTGATTTATTCCGAGCTCAAGCGTTTTTTCGTGAAGCTCCTTCTGGTATGGAAGAACGAACTTTTCGAATAATCCCGGCGAGATGATCTGGTTGGAGGCGGCCGGTTCCCATAACTGAGGCACGACATTTACGGCGCCGAAGATTTCGGCCCAGAGCGTAAGCACTCCGACCAGGTGGTCCGTTACAACCCGTAGTATGCGGTGGACGAGGTCCGGTTTCCGGATCATCCACCTGCAGAGCCGCGCCTCGCTTGCGATGTTCACCGATACCGTAAAGCTTCCCCCGAGGACGACGGATATCCTCATCCCATGTTTCTTTTGGAGACGGGAAAACTCCAGCGCCAGGGGCAACGCGCCGGGCAGCATGCCGTCACACGCAAGCTTGGGGAGCTCGAGCGCTTCGACATCCTTTTCGGTTTCCACGGGCAGGCGGCCTTCGACGGCCGGGGCCTGCTGATAGGGGCCGTGAGGGAGCCGGATCTTCGCACCGAACTCCCACGCACCGTACGACGCGTAACCGAAAAAGGGATCGCTGTCGTAGCCGTAGATATCACGGGTTTTGAGCTGTGCCTCGAAGCTCTTTTGCGGGTCGGAGTAGATATCGGCCGTCGAACAGCCGGTTGCCGAAGCCGCAAATCCCAGGATGAATGTGGAAACAGGAACCCGGTCGATCCTCTGACCACTTAGAAGACACCCTATCCTGTCCTTTGAACTGTCCCGCTTTTTTTGCATCCGTTTTCCCCCTGTTATACATACCACCCGAAATCATCAATCGCCTTCATGATCATCCATACGTTATAGGGGGGCGCCTTCGGGGGCATCTCGCATCCAGGTGCGAGAATGAATCCGCCGGTAGCCTTCTTCCCCTTCTCGATGCATACTCTCGCCGCTTCATACACATCGTTCGGAGTCCCGGACTGGATGAGCGCGGGCGTGAGGTTGCCCATGATGACGTCGTTCGGAAAATAGCGTATGGCGTCTTCGAGGTCTACCTCCTGCGATACGCTGATTATACCCGGCTCTCCCATGCGGATCTTCGACCACAGCGGGTAGTTCGCATTCTGCTCCCCGCAGATATGCGTTGCAACGATACGGTATCCCATCTCTATGAGCTTTTCGTGGTATTCGTCGGTATACGGCAGGACGAACTCTTCGAACGTCTTCGGAGAGATGAGCCGGTTTTCGGTCGTCGGCTCTCCGAGCCATGGTATGAGGCGATCGGTTCCGATCTCCTCCGCCAGGTGCGCGGAGATCGCCAGCTTGAAGTCGGTTGCGATTCGCATGAGGCGGTGAACGAGATCCGGTTTCTTTATCACCCATTTACACAGTATGTCGATACTGCAGAGATTCGCGACGCACAAAAAAAGCTCGTCAGTCGCTATGAGACAGTAGGGATGTCCCGCATCTATCGAGTGCTTTGCGAAATCGCGGAGAATGGGAATAAAGCCTGCGGTTCGGATATCCGGCATCTCGAGCTTCATCGCGTCCTCCTCGCTCTGAACCGGATGGCGCTCGATCTGCGGGGCCTGTGCATATTCGCCGCTCGGCCACCGGATGCTTCCCCCGAATTCCGGCGCACCGAGCGGACCGAGGAAGATGTGGGGCATCTTTTCCCAATTGTACTGGGCGATTGTCCAGGTTGCCGCCCGTACTCCCATCTCGGCATCCCTGTAGAAGTCGGCGATCCGGTATCCGACGTTGATCGCGTTGAAACCCGTGGCCAGGCCGTGGAACGGGACCCTGTCGACGGGTCGGCCGGCAAAGAGCGCGGTTAGCCGCTCTTCGGAAGTCATTTCGTCCTTCTTGAACTGCATACACGCCTCCCTTCGGATATTTGCGTTACGAATTCGAAGCCGAGAGCAGATTCCGTGCGGTAACGACTGCATTCTTTGCGGTATCCGCGTACCCGTCGGCCCCGTACCCGGCTGCGATCTCGGGAGAAAGGGGCGCGCCCCCGACGAGAACGATTGCGCCGGGATCGGCTGATTTTACGGACTCGATAATCTTCGGCATCGCGAGCATGCTTGTCGTCATGAGCGCGGAGAGCGCCACCACACAGGCCCCCACCCTCTGCTGCTCCTGCGAAAACCGTTCCACCTTCACGTCTTTTCCAAGGTCGTACACCTCCCATCCTTCCGCCTCGAACATCGTCTTTACGAGGTTTTTTCCGATGTCGTGTACATCGCCTTCGACGACGCCGATGACGACTTTACCCCTGAATTTCGCCTCGCCGGTCTTGATATGCGGCCTGAGAATATCCAAGCCCGCATAGAGCGCATCGGCGCATAAGAGAAGCTCCGGAACGTAGTACTCGCCTCCGTCGTAGAGAGTGCCGGCCTGACTCATCCCTTCCGCAAGGCCCTCGATGATCGCAGAGTAGGCGTCGAGCCCCTCATCCAATACTTTCCTGCTTAATTCTACGGCCGCTTCCTCGTCCATCTTCAGTACTGCCTCGCTGAGTTTCTTGAAAAGTGCATGCGGCATGCTGTGATTACCTCCTTCGCTCTTGATATTGTTTTATGTGGATCCCCGAATTACGAGCTCCGTATTCAGAGTGATTTTCAGAGGTTCTTTATCCATATACGCTTCAGCCGCTGTTATCCTCTTGAATAAGAGTTCGGAAGCGGTCGTGCCTATTGTGTACATGGGTTGCGACACGACCGAGATCTGCGGTTTTACGAGTGTGGACCAGTAGGGATTATCCCACATCAAAAACCCGATATCCTCTGGAAACCGGATTTTCTTCTCATTCAAATATTCGAGCGCTCCCGCCGCCATCGGCTCGTTGGCTATATAAAGCGCATCGATATCACCCTCCTTAATAAGCTCCTTGGCACCCTCATACCCGCTGTCATATTGGAAATCGCCGAATCTGACGAGCTCTTCCAGGAATTCTATATTGTGTGCCGCGTGCGCGTCGAGGTACCCCTTGAAACGTTCGATTCCGGTCCAGGTCCACTTGGGGCCCGAAATGAAGCCGATCCTCCCGTACCCTTTTTCGATGAGGTAGGAAACGGCGTTGCAGGAGCTCTCGCGGTTGTTGACCACAACGCTGTCGGTGTTGATTCCCTTGACGATTCTGTCTATGAAGCAGACCGGAATACCGTACGAGATGATATTTTCGAAAAGTTCCCGATTGTTTCCCGTAGGGGACACGATGATTCCGTCGACCCTTTTTTCGTAGAGCAGTGAGAGGTAATCCGATTCCTTTATGGGATCGTCGCCACTGTTGCAGAAGAAGACGTTATAGCTTTTCCCGATGGCGATATCCTCCACTCCTTTTGATATCATATTATAGAACAGCATAAGGACGCTCGTATATATGAGGCCGATGGAGTACGATTTCTTGGTTCTGAGATTCTTGGCAATGGCGTTGATCTTGAAGTTGGTGCTTTGCAGGACATCGAGGACCCTCTGTCGTGTCGATTCCTTGACCAGCGACGGATTGTTGAGGACGCGTGATACCGTTGCAATGGAAACGCCGGCCTGCTTCGCGATCTCCGTGATGTTCATCCTCGATTTCATGATGACGGACCGATATATGAAAAGGTTTACACGGTAATATGATAACTCACATTGGATGTTTTGAAAAGAAAATTTTTTTTTACTTTTAATTTTAAAAATGTCTATGGATTTTTAATAGAATACAAGCTTTATACAATTTTTTATTGATAATGGCTCTATTGTGAATATACTCTTATGAAAAGGTTTACATGATTAGGGCGAATGATTGGCAGAAAGAAACTACAAGGCTGAACCGATGTGCCCTGAGAGTTTCAGCGAATTCGGAACAGTTCTCAAGCCGACGGACGACAAGGTGGCGCTCAGGATGGATTTCGTGACGCACTGGCACGACCTCGGGAGACTGGATGGTTTGGGAGAGGATCCTGTCGTCGCATTCATGCGCTCGCTAAGAAAGGGATTTTGTCGTGGAAAGACTCAAGCGGCATAAAAAGAGCGTGGAGATATTCCTTGCGGTTTCGGGTATGGCGCTGATGCCGTATGCACCTTCTTTGAGCGACGGGTCGCCCGATATTGAAAATCTGCGGGTATTTATCTGTAAAACGGGACTCCCTTTTATCAGCAACAGGGGCGTCTGGCACTCAGTTCAGTATCCGAAAGGCGAGAGCAACTCTTCCTATTTGCCCGTCGGGAACGATCTCATAGAAAACGATCTCGAGTCTTTCGAGCTCGGTGAGAAGTTGATATTGACTATTTGATTTTTTCATACGGTATCCTTGCCGCCCGTTCTCTCAATCGGGATTTTTGAATTGTCGTTGGGAGGCGGCCTGTAAAAGCCCCCCGTACAGCTTTTGGGTGACGAAGAAGTAACGTGAGCGAACGCTGACATCGTATGCCGTAATGCGTATGACTTCGTACGCAATCACAAACACCGTCGCATTTAAAGAAATCGAAAAAAAAAGCCCCGCTATATGCCGTCTTGGTCTTTTTAGATTTTGATCGAGGCCATACCGGATTCCGCAGGCGACCGTATACGGAAGATTTTAGTATTTACTCGGCGGAGGGGAGTTAGTATACTATAAAGGACGACGTTTTTCACCACGATGTCGAAATAATAATTTACGAAAAGATAAAAGCCGGCTTGCAGCGGGCGCGCTTTAATGTTACAATAGCACCACTGTTTGTTAATACGGCAGAAACGAGGGTGCGTTTCAAATGTGATCGTCTCGTCTATAGGCGGGTCGCCCGTATGCGTTAGGAGAATAATATGAAGATTGCACTGATCGAACCGAAGCCTCCCATAAACGTCTATTTTTTCCTTACACAGCTGCCTCTCTTAGGCCCGCTGTTTTTAGGAACACAGCTGAAGAACGCGGGTCATGAGGTAAAGGTATTCAAGGAGGATATGGTTCCGGTATATAACGAAAAGACCGACGAGCTTCATCCCTACCTTAAAGAGGCCGACGTCGTCGGGTTCACAACCATTACCCATACGATCAAACGCGCATACATGATAGCGGATGCGATCAAGCGCAAATACCCCGGAAAGAAGATCATCATGGGAGGTCCTCACCCCTCCGCATGCCCCGAGGAGGCGCTCGAGCACGCGGATCAGGTCTGTGTGAGGGAGGGCGAGTATGTGGCGCTCGACATGTTCGAGGGCAGGAACAACGATCCCATAGTGCACGGTCCGAGGGTGGATATCAACGACGTGCCTATTATGGATCTCAACATTCTTCAGGGGTACAAGTATAGGGAAAAAAGGGTGCGCATGAAGTATGCACCGCTCATGGCGTCTCGAGGATGCCCGTTCGGGTGTACCTTCTGTTCCGTGACATGGATGTTCGGCGGAAAATACCGGATAAAGGATTCGGACATCGTCATGGAAGAGGTCATGATGAGATACAAGGAGGGCTTCAAGAAAGGTTTCTTCTACGACGACAACTTCGCAGCAAAGCACGACGAGACGAAAGTCCTATTGGAAAAGATCATACGGGCCGATCTGGATTTCACGTGGTCGAGCCAGTTCAGCGTTCATGTTGCTAAGGACAGGGAGCTCGTGGACCTTTTAAAGCGGGCGAAATGCCAGACCCTGTTCATCGGAGTCGAGTCGATCAACCCTGAGGCGCTGAAGGACATGCACAAGTCCCAGTCGGTGAAGATGATAAAGGATTCCATAAGCACTCTTCTCGCTGCGGGGCTCAGGGTCCACTCGATGTTCATTCTCGGCGCGGACAGCGACACCGAAGAGACGATGGAGGAAACGATCAGGTTCTCGAAGTCCTCCGGAAGTACGACGGCGCAGTTTTCGATACTCTTCCCGATCCCGGGAACACCTCTGTACGATGAGGTGAAGGCTCAGGACAGGATCTATATCAACGACTGGCAGTACTACGACGGATCGCATTCGGTCATACTGCCGAAGAATATATCTCCTTTAAAGCTCCAGCAGAAACTGATTCACGCGTACCGGCACTTTTACAGCAGGAAAACGCTCCACTGGCTCGCTTCGAGAGTAGGCTTCTTCATCTGGAAGATCCTGAACAAAAAGTACATGAAGTATCTCCGCTACTTCTCCAGAAGGCTGAAAAAGGAGGGCATCCTTAAAGACGGTGTCCTCACCCTCAGGGGGCTCAGGACGGACGCGATCCCGCGCATCCTTCCCGAGGTACCGAGGAGAAAGATGGACGGCCAGACGCCGTAGTAGTAGGCCGCTTTCTTGTAGTAACAAAGGTTATTCTCCAGATTAGTTGATAAGGATAAACGTGTATTGTAAAAAAAAGAAGGCTCTTTTCCGCATTGAATACTGTTTTTACGGCAATAGTACTTTAAAAATCGTTGTATAAACGGATTGGGGTTTTCTAGTATAGGCACAGAAACGGGACAAAAAGAAAACAAAGCTAAAGAGCTTTTACCCTTTGTCCCATTAATAACTCGCGTGATTGATAATCATATATCAGCAACGAAATTGGAGAAGATCCTAAAAAAAGAGGAAGGCCTTGTAAGCCTTCCTCTTCGAACCTCTTCCCTATGACGGTCAGTGTTACTTCGTTTTTACTTCGATGAGCTTCGGTTTTGCCTGCGGGACCTTGGGAAGAGTAATAAGGAGCAGGCCGTTCTTGAAGGACGCATCGATCTTGTCGGTCGATATGTTCTCCGGGAGGTCGAAGCTCCGCGAGAAGCTGTAGCTCCTGCGCTCCTTCATCACATAGCCCTTTTCCTTTTCCTCTTTCGTCTCGTCCTTCTTCGAAGAGATCGAAAGTACGTTTTTTTCGACCTTGATCTCGATATCTTTCTCCGTCAGGCCGGGAAGCTCGACTTCCATCCTGTATCCCTTGTCGTCCTCGTGAATATCGACAGCGGGTATACGCCCGGAAACCCTGCCGTCTTCCTCGAAAAACCGCTCGAATATCCTGTTCCAGTCAAAAAGGTCGAGTGTCCGTGGTGTGTAGTGTATAAGGTTCATCTTTTTACCTCCTTGAGATTCTTCTTTCACCTATAATACTGCATAAAGCGTGCCAGATTTATATCCATTTTAATTTCTTGATATAGAAGAAGTTACCAAACCAGGGGCGGGTGTTCCGGCTCACAAATGTATCATAATAACACACCATGTCATTATTACCATTACTCCGTATTAAAATGACACGCTTCGGCCGGTACGGCGTATGTCGCCGTGCCGGCTTCGGTATCGAAAAAGCGTTACTCCGATGAGGTTTTATGTTACTTTAGAAAAAAAAGACGGCACAAGGTGGCACGTATGAAGGCGGTACTTGTGTGCGGCAGCCCCAGGAAAAACGGAAACACGCAAAAAATCCTCGAGATCGCACAAGAGACTCTTTTAATGGAGGGGATAGATACGGAGCTCGTGCTGTTGAGCGACGCGACGGTACATCCGTGCATCGGCTGTCTGACATGCAAGAAAACGAGGGACATGAGCTGCGCCATAAAGGAAGACGATTTTCACGAGATATTCGGCAAAATGTTGAATGCGGACGCAATCGTCGTCGGTACGCCGGTATATTTCGGTTGTGCTACCTCACAGACCACGAGCCTCCTTCACCGTGCAGGCTACGTGGCGCGGAACAACGGTAATCCCCTAAGCGGCAAGATCGGCGCACCCGTCGTTGTCGCACGTCGCGCGGGACAGAATTTCACCTATGCGCAGCTTGTGTTTTTTTATACGATAAGCGACATGACCGTCGTCGGGTCTTCCTACTGGAACGTTGCGTTCGGGAAAAACCCGGGAGAGGTGCTCTGTGACGAGGAGGCCGTGCAGACGGTGAAAAAGTGCATGAAGAACATCGCAGCCCTTCTTCAGTGCAGGAAAAAAGAGTGAATAAAAAAAGGACGATAAAAATCGGCGATATAAAAAAGGCGGCGGTCTTAGGGGCCGGATACATGGGAAGCGCCGTCACCTTTCCTCTTTACGACAGCGGACACGAGGTGCGTTTATGGGGAACCTGGCTCGACGACGATATAATAGACGCGGTAAAAGCCGGCATACACCCGAAGCTCGGGCGGCCGCTTCGAGACGGCGTCACCCCGCTGCACTCCGATCGATTGAAGGAGGCGGTGTCGGGGGCGCAGTATATCTTCATCGCGGTTTCGAGCGAGGGTTTTATTCCAGTCTTCGAGCTGCTCATAGAGCACCTTTTCGAGCGTGTCGACGGACCGCGTACCGTTTTTTGTCTCACCAAGGGATTCGTGGAAATGAAGGGACGTGTGATGAGGACGAGCGAATGGGCGAAAAAAAGGCTTGAGGAACGATTCGCCGATCGACCGGTCGGTGAACCGGTGTTGGACTGGGTCTCTGTCGGGGGGCCGGTCAAGGCGGTCGAGCTCTCGAGAGGAATCCCCTCCGCGAGCCTGTATGGGGTTGAGCGGGAAGCGGTAATGGATACCGCGCTGCGTTTTCGTACGCCCTACTACCGGGTCGTTCCGTTTCAAGGAGTTGAGAGCGTCGAGATCTGCGCCGCGTTCAAGAACGTGTACGCGATGGGGATCGGGATATGTGACGGTATATTCAAAAAAAGGAGGGAGGACGAGTACCACAACGCCAGTGCGCTCCTGTTCACTCAGGGAATCAATGAGATCTCCGTTATCGTACGGAAGGCGGGGGGAGACACGTCTTGTGTGTTCGGACTGGGCGGGACCGGCGATCTTTACGTTACCGGCAGGTCGGGAAGAAACAGGGAGTTCGGCGAGCTCGTCGGTGCGGGCGGGGAGCCGGGAGAGTGTTTTGTAAGGATGCTTCGCGCGGGCCGTCTCGCCGAAGGGTACGATGCGCTCGAAAAGGGTGTGCTCTGGTGGCAATCGATCGGAGGGGAAAAGGCCGCGCTCCCGCTTCTCTACACGCTGCACGAAGTGATAATCCTTGGGAAAAACCCGCAGGAAGCGATATATTCCTTTATGGAGGAGTACGGTGAGACCCGTTGACGATATGCGAAACGGATAAGAGGGCATGACTCGGAGGAGCGATGTATACCGTTGGAGAGATTGCAGATAAGCTAGGCGGCTCGGTTAAAGGGGATGCGGAGTCGAAGGTGAAGTCGATCTGTACGCCGGAAGAACTCATACCGGGATCCGTGGTCTTTATCAAGAAAAAGAAGTGGTACGACGAGATGGAGAAATCGGTGAAGCCTCTCTGCGTGGTCGTCGATTTCGAGCCGAACCCCGTCGCGGGGTACGAATTCGTCGTCATTCAGAAGGAGAGGCAGGAGGAAGCCTTCATCGCTCTCTTGGAGATGTTCCACAAGAAGTGGCGGGCTAAGGAAGGGATCTCAAGCCTCGCCTCGGTCGATCCCGGCGCCGAGGTTTCAGAGAGCGCAGCCATAGACCGCTTCGTGACGATCGGCGCACGGACCAGGATAGGGGAGGGAACGTCCGTGGGTGCGGGCAGCGTGATAGGGCCCGACTGCACGATCGGCAAAAACTGTCTCATATACCCCAACGTAACGATCTATCCGAATACCGTGATGGGGAACGACGTCATCGTGCATTCGGGAGTGGTGATCGGCAGCGACGGTTTCAGCTACTCAAGGATACACGGCTCGAATCGGAAGGTGCCGCAGATAGGGGGGGTGCTCATAGAGGACAATGTGGAGATCGGAGCGAATACGACGATAGACAGTGCGACCATAGGGTATACGAAAATCGGGGAGAACACGAAGATCGACAACCTCGTCCAGATTGCCCATAATGTGGTGATAGGCAAAGACTCTATCGTGTGTGCGCTCTGCGGGGTTTCCGGGAGCGTTTCGATCGGGGACAACGTGGTGCTCGCGGGCCAGGTGGGGCTGGCGGATCATATCGTCATCGAGGACGATGTTCTCGTGGGGGCTAAGTCCGGGGTGATGACGAAGCGGGTAAAAAGGGGGGAGAAGCTGCTCGGATACCCGGCCACCTCCTACCAGAAACAGCTAAAGAGCTGGGCGTTGGCGCAGAAATTACCCGAGCTCAACTCCGATATTCAGAAGATAAAGAAAAAGCTCGGAAACGATACCTGAAAAGCCTCGTCACGCATGGATAAAGGCTTTATCCTTTCTCTTGCGTCCAGCCGTTCGTGAAGCCGTACTCCCAAAGAAGATCGACTGCCTCTTTGTATTCCTCTCTCGTTACCTTCCTGCCGACGTGCTCTTTTCCTGTTGCCAGGTGTGCGGGGAAGTACTGTGCCATGAGGCTTACGGGGATCTGTTTCGACAGCGACGCAAGGCGGCGGAGCACCTCCCGGGTCCCGGCGATTTCGTGCGGGAGGACGAGGTGCCTTACGACGGTCCCCTTTATCGCAATACCCTCGCCGTCGACTTCGAGCGTACCGGTTTGACGGAACATTTCGCGGACGGCCTCGATGTTTCTCTCCACATAGCCGGGGGCGCCGGAATAGCGAAGCGCGTTCGCATCCGATCCGTACTTCATGTCAGTAAGGTAGACGTCCACGAACCCTTCGAGCAGACGGAGGGTTTCGACCGTCTCGTATCCGGAAGTGTTGTATACCACGGGAACATCGAGCCCTGAGTCTTTGGCGATCAAAAGCGAAGCCGCTATCTGGGGGGCGTAATGGGTAGGGGTGACGAGATTGATGTTATGCGCACCCTTTCGCTGGAGATCGAGCATCGCGCCGGCGAGTTTTTCGATTGTGTACTCATTTCCGTTTCCGAGCTGGCTGATGGGGTAGTTCTGACAGAAGATGCAGTGCAGGGGGCAGTGAGAAAAGAAGATCGTCCCGCTTCCTCTGCTCCCCGAGATAGGCGGTTCCTCGCCGTGATGGAGGGTAACGCTCGCCACCTCCGGAAGGCGGCCTGCCCCGCATTTCCCGTCTTTGCCGTTGCGGCGGTCGACGCCGCATCTGAACGGACAGATCGTGCAGGAATCGAGCATGCGATCGAGCCTCAGACAGGCCTCTGCGAGCTCGTCCGGCGTAGGGGAACGTTTTCCGGTCACAAGAAGTAATATATAGAAGGTGAAGGCTCGAGGATATTCAAATTATCGGCGTAACACCCGTCAGGAGCCGGTACCGGCGGTACGGAGGTAGTCTTCCACCCTCCTGATCTTGGAATCCAGCCGCCCGAGGTGCTCTGAGATGATCGTTTCGTAATCGAGCGTCCCCTCCTGAATAAGGAAGAGGTCGTCCTCCCAGTCGTCCATATCTATCCGTCCGTGAAGCGCGCCTGCGGCGTCCGCCTGGCGCTCGGCCTCGTTCCAGTAGATGAGCGCGGTCTCATAACAGTACCGGGCGACGGTGAAACTCTCGGCGAGATTTTCGGCGTACCACAGGTTGAAAAAGTAGAGATGCTCCTTGTCGAACCGTTTTCCGAGCTGCAGATAGCTGTCGATGATAAGCAGGTTGACGTGGAGCCTGAACAGCACCTTGTACCGTGCCCAGTCGTTTTCGCTCTCGATTTTCGCGAGACTGTTCACGGGATTGTCGAACGGAGCGGCAAGCGCCCACTGCATAAACCGTATGTTTCGTTCCAGAGAACCGTTTACCGGGTAGAGGTTCATCACATAGAGGTAGAACTCCTCCGCATAGAACAGCCTTCTCGCCTGTACGGCGGCGGGTGAAAGTATGAGGAACACAATAAGTAAAAGCACGGCCGTGATTCTTTGTATATGCATACGCGAACCGATCATGTAAGATCCCGATATTCGTCTATTATCTATTCGTCATAATACCGCAGTTTCTTGAATTGACTCGAAACAGCGCGGAGTAGTATTATCTTGACAAGAGAATCCATATCTTTACAAGGAGCTTCCCACAATGACAATGGAGTCCGGTCAGGGTATTACATTCGACGACGTCCTGCTCAAACCTCGTTACTCTTCGGTCTCGCCCGCGGAAGTACGCCTGCATTCGTCGCTCAAGTCACTCAGACTCAACATACCGATCATCTCCGCTGCGATGGACACGGTTTCCGAGTACAGGATGGCCATCGCGCTCGCCCGCGAGGGAGGTATGAGCGTTATACACAGAAATCTTTCCATCGAGCAGCAGGCAAGGGAGGTGGAAAAGGTAAAGCGAAGCCAAAGCGGGATGATCATCGATCCGGTCACTCTCGGTCCCTCTGCGCCGCTCAAGGAGGCGATGGAGATCATGAGCAATTTCCGGATCTCGGGTATTCCGATAACCCGGAACGAGAAGCTCATAGGAATCCTTACCAACCGCGATCTCAGGTTCATCGAAGACTTCGATCAGCCGGTCGAGCGTCTTATGACGAAGGAAAACCTGATCACCGCGCCGGCCGGCACGACGCTCGATGAAGCGAAGAAGATACTGCAACGCTACAAGATCGAAAAGCTCCCCATCGTGGACAAGGACAAACGGCTCGTGGGGCTGATTACGATAAAGGATATCCAGAAGGCGATCCAGTTTCCCAATTCCACTCTTGACGAGAAAAAGAGGCTCGTTTGTGCCGCCGCGGTTGGGCCGGGCGGCGATCTCCACGAACGGGCGGACGCCCTTATGGCGGTGAACTGCGACGCGATCGTCGTAGATACCGCGCACGGCCACACGAAGCGGGTCATCGAGACGGTGAAGGCTCTTCGAAAACGGTATCCTAATGTCTGTATCGTCGCCGGTAACGTTGCGACGAAAGAGGGGGCAGAGGCCCTCATCGAGGCCGGTTCAGATATAATCAAGGTCGGGGTAGGTCCCGGGTCGATCTGCACGACGCGGATAATCTCCGGCGTCGGCGTTCCACAGCTGACGGCGGTCGTCGACTGTTATGGGGTGACGAAGAAGCAGGGGATTCCGCTTATAGCGGACGGGGGGATCCGGTACTCGGGAGACATAGTAAAAGCTCTCGCGTCGGGAGCGGACGCGGTGATGATAGGAAGCATCTTTGCGGGAACGGACGAGAGCCCGGGGGAGAAGGTTATATATCAGGGGCGGTCGTTCAAGGAGTACAGGGGTATGGGCTCTGAGGGGGCGATGAAACGGGGGTCGGCGGACCGCTATGGGCAGGAAGGAAGAGAAAAGTTCGTTCCCGAAGGAGTAGAGGGTCTCGTGCCGTACAAGGGAAGCGTTCGCGATATCGTGTTTCAGTTTATCGGCGGCCTCAGGGCCGGAATGGGGTACGTGGGCGCGGAGACGATACCCGAGCTCCGGAAGAAGGCGAAGTTCGTCAGAATCTCCTTCTCATCGTCGAGGGAGAGCCATGTGCACGACGTGCAGATTACGAAGGAGCCGCCGAATTACATGCCGCCTGAGTTCGAGTAGGGTAACGGGCCCGCGAGGGCGTCAACTGTTGGAAATGCGGTTTTTCAATTCTCTTCTGCTTCGATAGATCGATTAATTCTGCCGGGGGCACGGCAGGGCCGTGAGGATCGTGCCTGAAGAGTCTTTGAGTGTCCGCCCGTCGCTGCAAGGGTCGACGGCGTCAGCCGAAGTCCGGTTTCCGCAATACTACCATCTGAACGCGAGGTTGAGCATGACGTTCTGCGCCGGGTTTGCGCCGGGGTACGCACCGAGCTCGTCGACGTAATACACTACGTTTACATGGAATACCTTGAAGTCAAACCCGACACCGCCGGTTATGTAGCCGCCGTCGATTCCCGCCCTGACCTCGATCAGGTCGAGTGTTTTGAAGCCGACGCCGAACTTGATGTTGGAGAACACCGAAGAGTAGTCGAGCAGATCGGAGTAATCGATGGCGATGACGAAATTCTTGAAGTTCTTCGGCTCGTTCGGCCCTGCGAGCGGATAGACCGCGAGGCCGAACGCGATCGTCGGTTTAATATAGCTGTCATCGAACTGCACCGTGGACTGGGACATGGTTTCCCACGAGGAGAAGTAGGTGCCGAAGAAGTCCTTCGCGCAGAGCCCGAAGGACAGGATCTGAACCGGCCTGTATAGCAGCCCCAAGTCGGCGCCGAAGCCGACCGCTTTCGCCACAGGAAGCGAGGAGGTGTCTTCGAGCGCATCTAAGACGGCGAGGGCGGTGCCTTCCGTCTCTGCCTTTATTCTCATGAGGACCTTGAGGTTAACACCCGCAAAGAGGTTTTTCACAAAAGGAAGTTCGAGGCCGTAGCCGCCGGCGAATCCGATGTCGCTGTATACGGTAAGGTTCGCCTTCGGCATCAGGGCGCCGGGTTTCGATTTCAACGTGAACGAGAGGTTATCGTAAAACGCGAATCCGAAATTATTACCCACCCTTCCGAGATAAACGGGTCCGGCCGCACCGATTGCGAGCGTTACGTTTGAAAGGTAGTCGTTCATGTTGTCCGGATTCGAGAGATCGACTCCGGAGAATGCGGCCCCCAAAAGGTTCAGTGCGGGCTCGTCTATGTTCATCCTCATACCGAGAGAAAAAACGGATATGATATCGTTTTTCACGAGACCGTATCCGGCGGGATTGTAGAACACGGCGTTCTCGTCGTTAGCCACGGCGGTAAAGGCTCCTCCCATGGCCCGCACCATCGGCGGTACCGGCATCGCCTGAGGCTCCGTGGCATCGAGGGCGTATGTCGCACCGGCTATGAAAAAAAGCACCGCCGTTATTATACTCGTAGCCAACAGTTTTATTATCCCGGCTTTCCTCATACGGTTCCTTTCCGGAAGAGTATCATAGTAAATATCGGTACATTGACGCCCGATCATTACCCGGATGAAAAACCTCTTTTTTTTACACGGCGGACATTCCTCACGAAATACAGGCATTCCTTCGTCGGTTCCGGCGGAAATAGGTGCCACGGGTGTTTCTTCACAATGGCTTGGGGGTTCTCGTCAAATCCACTCCTACGGAGTACCCAGCGATGTATCATCCAGCCCGTAAACCGCCCACTCGAGTATCCCGGTCTTCATGTCCGTGATGTCAGACGCAGTCATCCCCGTCGGCGGGTCCGATTCGAGGATGTCGAGCGCCTCGAACGCATTTGTGAGGTAGTTCATCATCGAAGGTTTTGCGGTTCCGTCCGTCCTTACAAACTGGTACAGGCCGTTGTTCGCGGGCGTCGAGTCGCTCCACGTCCCGATGTGGTATGTGTAGCCGCTCGTCTCGTCAGCTATCGCGTCGAGCTCCGCATTGGTGACGCCGGGATAGGTGACTCCTTCGTCCCAGTAGAATGCGATTGTCTGCGACCCGACTCCGGTCGCAGCCATCATGTTCGCCTGGTACGCCTCGAAGAGGATACCGGGGTCCACGTCGCCCGGGGTGTTATCGATGGCGCTGTTGTAGTCGTCCGCTGCGTTGTCGATGTTGTCGTAGAAGCTTACATAGTCTCCATCCTGCACGACCTGGTGGATGATCTCTCCCTGGTTGTCCGCCTCGATATCGCCGTTCAATATATCCGCAGCGACATCGTCGATATACGGCGACGCCTCCTGCATGTATGCGGACGCACGGCCTTCGTACGCGTCGGTGAGCTCGTCCCCGCTCGTGCCGCTGTTTATGACGGACGTGAAGTAAGATATTGCGGTCTGGTAATCACCGCTCGCGATCGCATTGTATCCTGCGTCCATCTTGGCGTCGTTACCCATGGTCGAAGGATCGACGAACGGGCTGAAGAGGTTTATCGGTCTGCATGCGGCAAAAGAAACAAGTATCGCGATCCCGGTGACGATAATGAGGGTTTGTTTCGTCTTCATGGTTTTCACCTCGGGGGTATACCCCATAGACAGTAGCCGGACATTATACCGCTCCGGTCCCGGCTCGTATAATAACTTCTAATAGAATATAGCACATAAGACACCGGTTCACAATGTCATATATCACTATCTTCGGTAGGAAGGGGGGATTATTACAGGGGAAAAGCGGCGGGGATTACTGCCGCGAGGATTAAAAGACCCCCCGAAAAGGAGGAAAACGGGGGGTT
>JAFGTF010000010.1 GCA_016934265.1 Spirochaetota bacterium | reverse complement strand
GTACTTACAGATTTTAACTTAAAAAATCAAATGAGTGATTCTTGTAACCAATTGTTATTATTCGAATTATAACCGGACACTAGTGATCCCGTATGTTGAGATCGTTACTAGTGGTGTTGCAGACAGTGACGGATCACTGGACATGGCAAAGGCAATTACAAAACTCTTAGAAAGAAAAATATCAAAAAGCCATTAATAGACCACAGGAATATTAATTCTGTCTCAGGAAAAACGGTAGAAGTTTATGAACGTCCAAAACAGTTTAAATAAATCGGAGTGATTTATGGGATAACGGTTGCCGAGGTTGTCAAACCGGAACATAAGGAATTCTTTCGTTTCCTGGAAACAGTGTGTATAAACCACGGTTATGAATTCTCAATATTTTTTAATAAAAAGTCCGCATTAAAATGGTTAGTAGAATCGTAAAACTCGTTCATTGAGTAAAAAGTTTTTAGGTTCAGCCCTCGGCATTATTCGACTGGACCAAGCTATAAAACATCAAGGGGAGGTGGTTCCGAGTCGGAAAACTATAAGACAGTGGTCTCACGATCGCCTTTATACATCCGGAGGGAATATTATGAGTATAATGAAAGAGTTCAAAGGTTTTGCAGTGAAAGGGAATGTTGTCGACATGGCTGTCGGCATCATTATAGGCGTAGCATTCGGAAAAATCGTGTCATCCTTGGTCGGTGATATAATTCTGCCTCCAGTCGGGGTGCTTTTAGGCGAAGTGGATTCCACCGATATGGCCCTTACTATTAAAAAAGCTGCAGGAGGGCTTCCCGCTGTGGTAATCGGTTATGGAAAGTTCATACAAACGGTTATCGACTTCATAATCATCGCATTCGTTATTTTTATCGCCGTCAAGGGACTCAACTCACTGAAGAGAAAAGAGGAAGAAGCGCCGAAGGCCCCGCCGGAACCGTCGACTGAAGTAGTACTGCTTTCGGAAATTCGTGACTTGTTGAAAGTGCGAAAGTAAGCCATATCCGGAATAACATCGTATAAAAACCTCATCAACCCGGGCAGGCAATTGTGGTGTACGGCATAGCAGCGGATGGGCTTTGTTTTGCGGTAAAAAAATCGTAAGTTATAAGTGACCTAAAAAACGAATCGTGCCTGAAACCAATCGTACAAGAAGATACGGGTCGAGTACACGTACGGTTATAAACATAATCAAGCCACGGGATGAGGAGGTTACGGTAACCATGAGGACGTTGTTTTCCGACAGGGTGGGGAGGATAAAGAAGTCGGCGATTCATGAGATGACGGAGCTGTCCAAGGAGATCGAGGACGTCGCGTTTTTGTCCTGGGCCAAACCGACCTCCGGCACGCCCGCCCATATCAATAATGCGGCGATGGAGGCGATCGAAAACGGCCTGACCGGCGGGTACTCCCCGAGCGAGGGGCTTGATGCGCTTCGAAAGGAGATCGTCGTTAAACTGCAGCGGGACAATCATATCGGGGCCGAACTTTTCCAGGTATTGGTGACAGTCGGTGCGATCGAGGGTTTGGCGTCGGCAGTGATGGCCGTCATAGACCCCGGCGACGAGGTGATTATGCCGCAGCCGACATACTCGACTCATATCCGCCAGGTGCAGATCGCATCGGGAACCCCAGTGCTGGTGCCGCTTGTAGAGAGCGAGGGTTTCGCGTTGGATATCGACGCAATAAAACACGCAGTCAACAAGAGAACGAAAGCGATCATGTTATGCAGTCCGAGCAATCCGACCGGCACCGTTTTCAGCGAGAGCGAGCTCCGGCAGCTTGCCGGCATCGCGCTCGAAAGAGGCCTCACCATTATTACCGATGAAGCCTACGAGTATTTTGTTTTCGACGAGCATACACATTTCAGCATCGCGTCGATGCCGGAGATGAAACGAAACGTTATAAGCTGTTTTACATTCACCAAGACGTACGCAATGACGGGCTGGAGGATTGGGTACCTGCATGCCTGCGACGAGTGGATACCGCACATCAAGAAGGCCCACATTCCCTTCGCCATCTGCGCGCCCGTGGTATCGCAGTACGCGGCACTGGCTGCCCTGAAAGGCCCTCAGGAGTGCGTGGACGACTTCAGAAAACATTACAATACAACGAGGGACCTTATGTGCGAACGCCTCGACGGGCTCGAGGAGTTTCTCGATTACAAGAAGCCGGGCGGCTCGTACCTGATGTTTCCCAGGATACTGGTCGAAGAGGGAAGGGACTCGACCGCATTCTGCAAGCGGCTCCTACGGGAGGCAAAGGTTTCGACCACGCCGGGGGTCGCATTCGGCCCTACCGGCGAAAGCCACATGCGGCTTTCGTTCTGCGTTCCGGAAGCGACGATCGACAAGGCGTTCGACAGAATGGAACGTTTTTTCAAGAAAGGGTGACACGACCGGCACGAAAGAGCCGGCAGGTGGTAAGGAAAGCGGTTTCATCAGTAAGGAGATTAAATTCATCCTGTCTCGTTTCATCTTGCAGGGAAGTATAGTGTCCTTGATAGTGCAATAATAAAGAAGTTTTTCGTCATAGGTATAGAGGGTTGAAGAGGAACAACCTCTCGAATATGCAGATTCGGAGGCAATACAATGACTCGACCGAGAGTTCCGGAAACGGACCAGGGCATCCAGGGAGAGTTCACCGTCGGTGTGTACGACCGGATGCAGAGAAAGCTCAGAGACAAGGGGTGGATAGAGACGAAGGACGTCATAAAGAGCGGCATTACGAGCGGGCTGGCGTTGGAGCTGGGACCTGGTCCCGGGTATCTGGGTCTCGAATGGCTGAAGAACACGACCGGCACGTCTCTCATCGGGCTCGACATAAGCTCGGATATGATAACGGTTGCGGAGCGAAACGCGGAAGAATACGGTCTTTCCGACAGAGTAGACTACGTGCAGAGCAGTGGGGCGATGACACCTTTCAAAGATGAGACGTTCGACGCCGTGTTCACGAACGGCTCCCTTCACGAGTGGAGCGAGCCCAAGAAGACGTTCGACGAGATCTGGCGGGTACTGAAAAAGGGAGGTAGGGTCTTTATCTCAGATATGCGAAGAGACATGCTTTTTCTTATTAAATGGTTTCTCTGGATCAATTCGAAGTCCAGGGAGATACGCCATGGCCTCCTCACGTCGATCCACGCGGCGTATACCCCGCCGGAGCTGAGAGAGCTTCGAAACGACACGTTGCTGAAAGAGTGCGCCGTGACGGGAAACCCGATCGGGGTTATACTCGCGGGGGAGAAGATATAATGGTGTCGGACCGGGCAAAAGAATGATTATTGTATAGGGTAAATGGAGAGGGAGAGGGAGGCGTCGTCATGAAACAGGAACACCATACGCTGGATTTTCTGAAAAACGGTATCGCGCAGCTCGCGTTAATAGTCGAGGACCTCGATACTGCGGTAAAAAATTATTGGAACGTCTTCGGTATCGGACCCTGGTACTTTTACACATACGGAAAACCGCTTGTGAAACGGATGACCTACCACGGCAGGGAGGCCGACTATAAGATGAGATTGGCGCTTTCCAGTATAGGCCCGTTGCGAATAGAGCTTATCGAGGCGATGGAGGGGGATACGATTTACGCCGATTTTATCAAAAAGCACGGGTACGGGTTCCACCATCTCGGCATACTGGTCGACGATATTAAAAGGAAGATCTCGGAAGCGGAATCGAGGGGCATTAAAATGATTCAGGACGGTTCGGGATTCGGAAAGGAAGGCGACGGCCATTACGCGTATCTCGATACGGAGGATATGATCGGGGTTACCCTTGAATTCATCGAGCGACCGAAAGAGCGGGTGCAGCCGGAAAAAATCTATCCCCCGGAAACTCAGGGCGATCAATCGGTAATCTAAGAATAACGCAGGGTTGGATCTTTACCTGTGAAGATTCGGCGGTAGAAGCGAATTGCTATGAACAACGACCAATCGCTACGCAGACGAAGCCTGCGGCCGATCGAGTACGTCCTGCCGGGGGACTGGAAAGTCGTCGCAGGCCGTACCGACACCGATAACGACTACCTCAGTCTCAAGGCGGCTTCGGCCGACGACTTCTGGTTTCACGTCCGGGGGACGGCCGGCAGCCACGTGATCCTGAAGTGCCCTGCGGGGAAGAAGCCGGACAGGGAAACGTTGAAGAAAGCGGCGGCGATTGCAGCGTACCACAGCAAGGCCCGGGAAGGGGGCATTGTCGCAGTTTCATGCACCAGGGCCCGGTACGTGACGAAGCCGGAGGGCGCGAAACCCGGCATGGTAAGAATTCGAAAGGAATTCTTGCTGAAAGTCCGTCCCGAGAAAGCGGGCATACCGCTGCAAAACGGCGAACGGATTGTAAATCACCGTAATAGCACCGAATGATATATCCTCAACAACAATTGTTAAAAAAGTCAACCAATTTCATTAATTTTAATTAAATCATTTTTATACTGTTTAACTTATAAAATTATATTAATTGTTATTATTATCATATATCGAACATATTGCTGCAATATCCACAGATATTCATTAAAAAATCATTTAAAAAGTACTATTTTTTTATTTTTAGTTTACATTTTATGTTATAATCCTATATATTATATAGTTAAATTTTAACAATTTTTATGACGGGTATCATACGAATACCAAAAGAGCCGGTATAACACTCAAAATCGAACCGAGGACGGCTTGACAACGGCGGAATAAAAAACAATACACAGTTGGAGGAGTGGGATAATGGGACAGTACATCTGTAAGGACAGGTTCAAGGATTATGTCGTTCTAATTACAGGGGCGGGGAGCGGACTCGGACAGGCGTGCGCAGTTCGATTCGCGCAGGAAGGCGCCCTCGTATTGGTAGCCGACATCAACGTCGAGAGTATCAAGGAGACGGAGGAAATAATAAAGGGCCTCGGTGGAGCCTCAGAGGGCTACAAGCTCGATATTACGAAGGTGGAGGAGGTCGACAGCGTTGTCGGCGAGATGATCGAGAAGCACAAGAAGATCGACGTCCTTGTGAACAGCGCCGGTCTCTCCATAGAGAACAAGATCGAGGACCTCACTATCGAGGAATGGCTTGCGCATATAGAGGTGAATCTCAACGGGACATTCTACATCACCCGACCGGTACTGAAGAACATGAGGAAGAGAAAGTTCGGCAGGATTATCTTCATCTCCTCAAAATCGGGTATCAACGCCCGGCCCAGGCGCACGGCGTATTCGGCGGCGAAGTTCGGCGTGAACGGTTTCACCCAGGCTCTCGCCCTCGAGGTCGCAAAAGAAAACATTACCGTGAACTCCATATGCCCAAGCCGGGTCGAGACGAAGATGCTGGAATCTGTTCTGGTCGGCAGGGCAAAGAAGTTCAACATCCCCTATGAAGAGGTGCGGGAGGAGCACAGGCTGTCAATACCCGTCGGAAGGTTGGGAAAGCCGGAAGAAGTGGCGAGTGTCGTCGTATTCCTCGCCTCCGAAGACGCAACGTATGTCACCGGTCAATTCATCTCGGTATCCGGGGGAAGATGAGCGGAAAATCAAAAAAGGACTGAAGACGACAGCAGCCGGCGGTATGCAGACCTGCGCGCGCATCGATAATCGGAGTTCAGCCCGTACCGATGATCCCGGTTTTCCATATGATTATGAATGCACCTTTCAGGTTCTCTTAAAAAAGTCTCACCCCGGTTCATGAAAGGAGCCGTTATGGATTTCGTAAAGCCGTTTTTAATGGGAATCGATGCAGGTACCGGCGGTATTCGGGTCGGCATCTTCGACAGGACGGGCAACCCTATAACTCTGAAAAGCAGGGAATGTACCACACGGTTCCCGAAGTACGGCTTCGTCGAGCAGGACCCCGGCGAATGGCGGGAGTGCCTCGTCTGCGCGACCCGTGAGGCGTTGTCGGAAAGCGGTGTCGATGCGGATGACATCGTTGCGGCCTGTGTCGACGGCACCTCGAGCACCGTCGTGGCGTTGGATAAAGACGGCTCGTACCTGAGAAACGCGATCATGTGGATGGACCACCGGGCTACCGCCCAGGCGAAAAAAATCTTCGATACGGGTGATCCTGCCCTGAAGGTGTGCAAAGCGGGATTGAGCGCGGAGTGGTTCTTGTCGAAGATCCTCTGGCTGAAGGAGAACGAGAGGGAAGTCTACGATAAAACACGGTACTTCATGGAGCAGGCGGACTACATCACCTACTTGCTGACTGGGATTCCGTCTGCGAGCCGTACCCACACCACCCACAGATGGTTCTATAACAGCCGCGAAAGAGCATGGCCCTGCGAGTTCTACCGGTCCATCGGCCTCGAAGACGCGATCGAGAGGTTTCCGGAAACGATCACCGGTTTAAGCGAGCCCGTCGGAACGATATCGAAAGAAGCCGCCGCGACGCTTGGTTTGAGCCCAAAGACGATCGTAACGGGAGGCGGGACGGACGGGTACATCGCGCCGCTCGGCTCGAACGTTCTGGAGCCGGGCAAAGCCACCCTGATCGGCGGCTCGTCTCATGTCGTCGTGACATTCGTGGAAGGCACAAAGAACATCCCTGGTATGTTCGGAAGCTACTACGACATCGTGATACCCGGCCTAGATGTCATCGAGGCCGGACAGGTCTCCACGGGCACGATGGTCAAGTGGTACAAGGACCAATTCACGAAAAGCTACGAGCTCGAGGCCGAGCGTGCCGGTATAAGTCATTTCGATTTGCTTAGCAAGAAGGCGGCGGATATACCGATCGGGTCAGAGGGAATTATCGTCCTGGACTACTGGCAGGGTAACAGGACCCCGTATACGGACTACAACCTCCAGGGTGCGATATGGGGTCTGACGCTGAAAGTTACCCCGGCGCATGTGTTCAGGGCGATGCTCGAGGGTGTCGCGTACGGGACGGAGAATATCCTGCGCACCCTCGGCGACAACGGGGTGAAAATACACTCTCTCTACGCGAACGGCGGGTTTGTGAACAGCGAATTGTGGCTGAAGATCCATGCCGACGTCAGCAACGCGCATGTTTATGTGCTCGAATTTCCGGAGGCTACGATAATAGGGTCAGCCATATGCGCGGCCGTCGGAGCGGGTGTCTACGACAGTCTGGTCGATGCCTCGAACAGCATGGTCAGGATTAAACATGTGGTGGAGCCGGACAGGGAAAATCACGAGAAATACCAATTCTATTTCGACAAATACATGAGAACCTACGACGCGATGCGGGATCTCATGCACGAGATGTCGTATAAACAGAAGAACCAGGAATCATAAACAGGGTGCTTTTGCACTCACCCGATGCGGTATTCTCAAACCGCTTTGGAAATTTCATTCCGCGCGGCAGCCTTTTTAAATCGTATTCCCCACCTCGGCGCCACCCCTCCCGCTTTGACAAGTTCCGCCTAGAGCGCGAGATCTTGTCCGTCAGGGACTGTTGCAGGCACGCCGGGGAATTTTCCTACTTGAAAATATCGAGCACGAGCCCCGCTACGGCCTTTCCAAGCTTCCCATGATCCTCCGGGTCGTAATGCAATCCGTCCAGCGTACTCGACTGAATAACGGATCCGGCGTCGAAGAAGCGGCACCCGTACTTTTTTGCAACTTTCTCATAGTAGGGTGCGAGCTTTTTCGATTTCTCCACGCCTCCGGAGAATGTTTCCGCATACTCGGAAAGCTTCCCGAGCGGCGGAGGGCACATGACCGCTATTTGAGGCGGATTATCGTCTCTTCCGCACTTACTGCCCAGAGCGATCTCGACGAGGCGTCCCATGCTCTCCGCTATGTCATACGGCGTCACGGAGAACATGGCTTTGAGGTCGTTCGTTCCGAGCATGAGTATGAGCAGGTCCACGGGGCAGTGGGACTCGAGGCAGGGCAAGAGGTACCAGGCCCCGTTTCTTTTGAAATAACCCGGACGTATCGGATCGTCCCACACGGTCGTCCTGCCGTTCAGACCTTCCTCTATTACATGGTAGTTGCTGCCGAGGGTGTTCTGGAGCACACCGGGCCACCGTACATCACGCTCCATTCTCCTCTTCGTTACCGGGTCTCTTCCATAAGTATTCGAATCGCCGTAACACAGCACTGTAATCATCGTCTCTCTCCATTGGTATCTGTTGAAGCCGGGTTCATGTAAAAGTCCCGCCTGTCGAACCTCACTTTAATTCGTTTTCCTTGCCCTTGGGAATCAGGCATATGATACCGAGCGGATCGTCCGTGGTATTAATGAATTTATGCCTTTCTCCAGGGAGTATGAGAATCGCGTCTCCCGGCTGGATGGCGATTGTTTGACCGTCCCCTTCTATCGTCCCCTTGCCCCTCACGACATACACCTCGTGCTCGAACGGATGGGGCCTTCCAGACGTGCTCCGTCCCTTTCCGATCTCGAAATATCTCATCTCGAATAGGGGTGCGCCGGCCTCTTCGGTAAGCAGCCAGCGTACAGTTACACCGGACGGCGTCGCTTTCTCTTCTGTTTTATCGATACTGGTCATATACACTTGAGTCGTACCTCCTTCGAGTTTGTATGTAAGTATAATGGAATAAACATGGAAACACAAACGATTCGTGCTGATATATCTCTTCATCGGCCGATAGAGACCGGCCGATATCCATCGAGCGATTTACAACGAGTGAGGAAGTTGTAAGAATTTCATATCGCCTCAGTATAATGCCGGAAGAAATATCTTTGATAGATGAAACCGGTCTTATTACTTTGTGGTACTACCGGAGGGATAGGAGAACGGATGCAGCAAGTGGAACTTTCGAAGAGGGCCTATGAGCTCGGGTTTGCGTATCAGAGAGATTATCGCAGCTGCTCGCAATGCACCCTCGCGGCGATACAGGACGCGCTCGGAGTGCAAAACGATTTCGTCTTTAAAGCGTCGTACGGGCTGGCGGGCGGGTACGCGAATATCGGAGATGGCCCCTGCGGCGGGTATTCCGGGGGCAGCATGATGATAAGCCTCTTCTTCGGAAGAAGACGGGAGTTTTTCGACGACGACCTTGAAAACAAGCGTTCCGCGAAGGCCTTGGTACAACGTTTGCACGGTACGTTCGTCGATACGTACGGTTCCGTCATCTGCAGGGAGATACAGCGGAAGATCTTCGGCAGGAGCTTCGACCTCACGGACGGCGAGGAGGCGGCTCGGTTCGATGCCGCGGGCGGGCACACGGACAAATCCCCCGCAGTCGTGGGCCGGGCCGCCGGATGGGCCGTTGAGTTGATCCTCGAAGAGGTGGAGAACCGGGGATTGAAGATCGAGGATTTCGAATTTTTGAAAGTTATATCAAGTTTCCCCTATTAGAAGAGAACGTCGTCCTTATCATGATAATTCCGTTTATAGGAGCCGGGCCGGCGGCCCCGGTCGCTCATCCGCCCGTTTCTAAGATTGGGAACAACTTCTTACCTGAGTTGCCGAACATTTTATACGTTCCGGCCGCTTCCATGGTTTTTGGAAACGGCCGGGAGATGCTATTCGTAAAGGATCATTTCTGCAAAGTCCGTCGCCACAGTCTGGTCGCCGTCTATCGTCACGGTACCGGGGAAGGGGTCCGTGATATAGACGGTTCCGGTCTCGAGTTCGCCGTCACCGTCGCTGTCGGTGTAGATATAGATATCGTACGTCGTCCCTCCCGTGCCGGTCCAGTTCGTAACTGTCGGCATCCAGTCGCCGTCGTCCTCCCTCAATACCACCGAGGCAGTCCCGTCGGTAATAACAGCGAAGTTTGTCGCGAGCAATTTAGCGGGATTATTGACATCCGTTTCACCTTCGGCGTATACATACACGGACAGCGTATCATCGTCAACAGCGCCGGCATTGCTAAGGGTTACCGTTACCGTACCGTCAACTGCGCCAATCTCACCGCCGGTATTGCAGGCAGTAACTCCCAGGCCTACCGATAGTATAACAAGAACAGCAGGTGACATAAGTTTCATAATTCGTCACTAGTGTCCGGTTATAATTCGAATAATAACAATTGGTTACAAGAATCACTCATTTGATTT
>JAFGTF010000100.1 GCA_016934265.1 Spirochaetota bacterium | reverse complement strand
GTGACGGTCAGCGGTTATGGACTTGGCAAACGGTTTCAGATGGCGTAGGTGTGGCGGCATCCGGGAAGGGGTATGAGGAAGAAACCGTAAACGACTCTGACAGTAGAATCGTTTGCGATTCTACTGTCAGAGTCGTCCTAGTCCTCGTTCTTTCGTCCCAAGAGGGACGCTTTCTCTGTTGCGGCCCGCACCGCATTCATGACAAGCGCTTTGAAACCGCCCTCTTCGAGGGTGAGAAGCCCTTCTATTGCGGTTCCGCCCGGGCTCGTTACCATCTCCTTTGCAAGGGCGGGGTGAATCGCATATTCTTTGAGGAAGCAGGCGGACCCGTATACGGTGTCGAGCGCAAGCTTGAGGGCAATCTCCCTCGAAAGTCCCATAAGCACACCGCTGTCCATGAGGGATTCGACCATGAGAAAGACGAAGGCGGGTCCGCTCCCGGAAAGGCCAGTAATGGTGTCGAGATGCTTTTCCTCGAGCTCCACCACCGAGCCCACGCTCTCCATGATGCTCCTCGCCAGGCGGCGGTTTTCGTCCGAGAGAGCTTCGTTGTGGCACATCGCGCATACGGATTTCCCCACCCGTGCGGCGATATTGGGCATGGTGCGCACGAGCTGGTACGTCTTGGTGATATGGCGCTCTATATACTTCAGCGTAATGCCCGCAGCGACCGAGATGAGGAGGTGCTTTCCGCTTATGTACGGATTGATGTCTGAAAAGACGGAGCGAATGTTCTGCGGTTTCACCGCGACGATGATCACGTCGTATTTCTCTATCGCAGGGTCGACTGTGCGCTTGACGGGGATATTGAATGCCGTTTCGATCTCGCGCTTCTTTTCCGCGTCGGTTTCTATGAGGAGGATATCCTTCGAATCATGGGACTTCTTCTTCAGCCCCTCTATGATGGCTCTCCCCATGTTACCGCCGCCGATGATTACGATCCTGCGGCCTTTCAGCTTGCTTTCCATTTCGGTTCTGTGCCTCTGTGAATCGATATTGCCCTAATGTAGCATGAAAAACGGCTGTTGACAACCCTATGAACATGGTCGGTATACGGGGATCGGATCTTTACCGCTGGATTTCAATCGGTACCGTGCTTTCTTTGCGAATCCTGTTTCGAACGGGGTCCGGAAACATGTGGGACGTTATTAAAAACGGCCGTATACCCGGTTTTCGGATCGCCACAGGCGGGCGTTTCCAGTCGCCTACCCCCTGCATCGGGGCCTTTGAAAATACGGCTAACGTGGCGTATCCGGTAAAAAATTCAAAGAAAGATTGTACTCCGATGTCAGATCTTTACCTTGTCGAGCTGGAGCTTGAACTCGTCCCGGAGGTTTTTAAATCCCTGAAGGGTCCGTTCGATCTGTTCGTCCGTGTGCGCGGCGGTTGGAATGAGCCGCAGAAGGATCACCGTCTTCGGAACCACGGGATACATGACGCCGGAAACGAAGATTCGCTGCTCGTCCCGCATGTATGCGACGATCTTCTTCGCCACCTGCGGTTCGGCGGGAACATATACGGGGGTTACCGGCGACTGTGTATCGCCGAGAGAGAACCCGAGCTCCCGCAGGCCTGCCTGGAGCTTTCCTGCGACTTCCCAGAGTCTTTTCCTGAGTCCCGGATTCTGTTCTATTATATCCAGCGTCTTCTCGATGGTACGAACGTAGATCATCGGGAGGCTCTTCGCGAAGATCTGAGTCCTTGCATTGTATCGTATGTAGCGGATGACCTCTTCGTCGCCCGCGCTGAATCCGCCTATGGCGGCGAACGACTTAGCGAAGGTGCTGAAATATATATCCACCCTGTCCGTCACGCCGAAGTGTTCGGCCGTACCCTTTCCGTTTTCCCCCATGACGCCGCACCCGTGCGCATCGTCGACGAACAGGCGTGCGCCGTGCTTTTGTTTGAGGTCGCATATCGCAGGAAGTTTCGCAAGGTCGCCGCGCATACCGAACACTCCTTCGGTCACGACGAGAATCCCGCCGGAGCTGTTGTTTTTGGCCGCCGTAAGCTGCTTGTCTAAATCCTCCATATCGTTGTGCTTGAAGAACCTGAACTTGCCGCCCGCAAGGAATGTCCCGTCGATCATCGACGCGTGGGAAAGTTTGTCTATAACGATCGTGTCCCCCCTGTGGACGATCGCCGAGAGCGTGCCTAAGACACCGAGGTACCCGTAGTTGAAGAGGATAGAGGAATGTTTGCCGACGAATCCGGCAAGCCTCTCCTCCAGCGACTCGTGCTCAACGGTATTTCCGGTAAGCATTCTCGATCCCATGGGAGCGGATGCACTGAACTCCTCGCAGGTCGCCACGCTTGTCTTCTTGATCTCTTCGTTTCCCGCAAGGCCGAGGTAGTTGTTGATGGACCACATGATCATCTTTTTGCCGTTGAACTCCATCTCGGTACCGACCTGGGTCGAGAGAAGCGGCCTCGTCCAGTATTTGTCCTTGATCACGCGGAATATCCCGAGGTAACCGCCCTCCTTATAGCACTTATCGAAAATATCCATGAGCTATCCCCTTCGCTGTGACGTGCGCTCCTATAGTAATTCTGCGGCTCAAGGGTTGTCAAGAAAAAGATCGAAAGCCGTTGTAGGATATACGTCTTGACATTCCACCGCCGGCTGATATCCTTAACTACCATGAAGATAGCCGTGTGCGGATGCGGAGGAATAGGGGGTGTCGTCACCGGCGTTCTCTGCACGACAGGACGCGACGTGTGCTGCATCGAGGCGGCGGCCGAATACGCAAAACAGCTGAACGAGCGAGGGATCGCCGTCCGGGGAAAGATGGGAGATATCAGGGCCGAGGTAAAGGCATACGCGGGGTTCGAGGATGCGCCCGGCCCGTTCGACTGTATCGTCCTCGCGGTCAAATCGGGGGCCCTGCGCACCGTGTACGAGCAGGGCATGAGCCATCTCGCCCCCTCGGGCTTCATCCTGACCCTTCAGAACGGGCTCGAGCCGCTCAGGCTGAGCGATGAGCATCCCGAGGTGAAGACGATGGGCGGCGCGGTCGGCTACAACGCGAATATGCGGGAGTACGGAAGGTACTACGTCACCACGAGGGGCGGTATTATCGTCGGAAGCCTTAACGGCTGTACGCCGGAAGATATCGCGTTTGTCAAAGCGCTCTTCGAGCCCGGAATAGAGATAGAACCGACGGACAACATCCGAGGGGTGATGTGGTCAAAGCTTCTCATCGTCTGCGGTATTACCGGTCTCGGCGGTGCCGCGGGGCTGCGCGTCGGAGGGCTCATGAAACAGCGGGCCGCACGAAGGCTCTTCTATGATATTGCGGAAGAGGGAAAGAGGGTCGCTTCGGCGCTCGGGGTCCGGCTAGAGAAGTTCGGCGGAATTCTGCCGTCGCGGTTCGGTAAGGGGAGCGGGGCGTATCCTGTAATCCTTCGCTATCTTCTTTTAAAGATGGTGGGAAGAAGCCGGCGGGATCTGAAATCCAACATTCATGTCGACCTGGAGCGGGGCCGGCGTACGGAGGTCGACTATCTCAACGGCGAGATCGTGAGGCGGGGCGAGGAGGCGGGCATTCCAACCCAGGTGAACGGCGAGGTGGTACGGGTCATAAAGGAGATCGAGGACAAGCGGCGCGTCATGGGGGTGGAAAACCTCGAGGAAATACTGCGGACCTTAGAGAAATAGTAACGGGAGGTGAACGATCTGGGATGGGACGTAGCGGTCACGTTTGCGATCTTGAGCGTTTCACTGCTCATCGCATCGATACTGAGGGCGCATCTTCGGTTTCTTCAGCGGTTTTTGATACCCAACGCGATCACCGCCGGGTTCGTGGGGCTCGGCTTGATGTACCTGCTGGAGTGGGCGTTTCCTCAGATACTGCCCAAACGGGAGGACCTCGGCAACATCGTGTACCATCTCCTTGCAATCACCTTCATCTCGATCGGGTTGAAGCGAAGGGAGCGGTATATCTCGAAAAACTCGCTCTCAACCGCCTTTCATCTCAGCCTCGGATATGCGGTCGAGGGCTTTATCGGCTATTCGATTACACTCGCCTTTCTCTTCACCGTGATGCCCGACATATTTCCCACATTCGGGATGCTCTTCGAGATGGGGTTCGGGCAGTCCTCCGGCCAGGCGTACGCGCTCGGCAAGCAGTGGGAGTCGTTCGGATTCGTAAACGGCGGGACCGTGGGCCTCACATTCGGGGCGATCGGATTTTTATGGGCTTGCTTCGTGGGCGTGCCCTTTCTCAATTGGGGCATCAAACGGGGGTACGTGAAGGGCCTTGACCGCCGTCTCATGGAAAACACGGGGTTTTTCGGGAGACTCGAGAAGAAGCCCGCCGCGGGCAGAAGCACTACTCATCCGGACGTAATCGCATCCGGAACGTTTCACGTTGCGTTTATCGGATTCGTGTATCTCGTGGACTATTTCTTCATCAAGTTCGTCGTGTTTTTCTTGGGAAAGCTTGGGGGGACCTTTGCGGTACAGTTCGGCAAACTGCTCTGGGCGTACCACGCATTCTTCGCCACGCTTTTTGCGCTTTTGGGGGGGAGGATACTGCGGGCGATGAAGCTCGATCACATCCTCGACGACAACATGCTCACCGGCATCTCCGCGTCGAGCGTCGATTTCCTCGTGACCGCAGCTATAATGGCGATAGAGCTCGCGTTCGTGGTACAGTACATCGTGCCGATCGCGGTAATCTGCGTCGCAGGCGGGATACTGGTCATGCTGCTCGTCCTCTTCCTCGCGCGGCGGAGCTTTGACGACCATTTCTTCGAGCGGGTGATCTCCATATTCGGACTGCTTACCGGGACGGTATCGACTGGGTTAGCCCTCCTGCGTGTCATCGATCCGGATTACAAGACGCCTGCGGCGAGCGATCTGGTTCTGGGTTCCGGGTTCTCCCTCTTTTTGGCGTTTCCGCTTCTCTTCCTCATCAACATTCCCGCGCTGCACCAGACGAAGAAGGTGTTCCTCCTCACGGACGGCGGGATAGTGGGATACATCGTGATCCTGTTTGTCGTCATGTATGCGTTTAAGTTCCTCGGTAAAAAAAGGAAGCTGTAAGAGGCGAGCTTTACTGAACGGCTGTCTGTAAGCAGACCGGCCGATTGCGGACAAAAAGCCTTATTATAAGCTGTCGAAGTCTTGTGATAGGCGTTCGGTTAATCGCGGACAGCTGCTAGCTCGCAGCTTTTACTGCAGTTTTGCCCCCGGTTCCCCCAGAAGCGTATTCAGCTCGTCGAGCCTTTTATTTAGCATGAATAAGACCCCCCGCAGCTTTTTCTGCGCCTCGTCGAGTCGCTTTATCGCCACGCTCATCCTCCCGTATTCCCGCCTGATCTCCTGGAGCGAAGCCAGGTCCTCACGGGCGGCGGGGTCGAGCTCGGCCTCTATCCTTGCGGCGATCACCATAAGGGAGCGTATGCCAGTAAGCTGCCGTCGTGCCGTGATAAAGAAGCCGAGCGCCTTCTTCGTTTTCTCCATCTGCGCTATGATGAGCACTCGTTCCTGCCTATATAACTTTTTTTCATGGAGGTAGCGGGTCCTTTTTAAGAACGCTGCGAAATCCTTCCTGAACTGCTCCATCCGTTCCTCGTTCTGCTTCAGGTGCATGATGATAAGCCGTTCGCGTACGAGTAGCCTTTGGAGGAAGGCTTCCGGGTCCTCTTTTATTCTCTCGATCGCTTCACGCCGCCACTTTTCTTTGTCGATCCTCCCTTTGAAGTCCTGACGCTTATTTTGGATTGGGAACCTGCTCGCGTTTCCTTTCGTTATGGTATGGGTGTCCCCGTCGTAGTCCGTTTCTATGCTGCCTTCCTCCACGTTAATGAGGACCTCACCGTCCTCCCTGAGAGAGACGTCGAACTCGGTTCCCCGGACGCCGGCGAGCACGGTCGCCGTATTGACTGAAAATTCGTCTTTACCCTTCCTGAATCTCCCGATGGCGAGCTTCACGCTGCCGAAGAGCAGGCTGATGTTCGTGCGCGTCTCCTCCCTCAGCTGCCAATTGTCGATCGTGATCTCGCTGTCTTCCGTGAGGCGTATGAGATTTCCGTCGTCGAGAGTTATTTCCGCTTCGGAAGCGGAAAGGGTCTGTACCGTATCGCTCGTTCTGACGGGCAGATCCACCGACGCGTCGCCGTATTCTCCGTCCTCGCCCTTGATCCGGCAGGTGCCGATGATGTAGGTGATTTTTCCCACCTCTTCGTCGATGCCGTTTTCTCCCAAGACGGTCAAAGGCCCTATGGCCGAGAGGCAGACGAGTACGGCCAAACAGAAGATAAAGGGCTTCATTGGGTTTTTCCTTTTTTCAGGAGTTTTAGAGTCTCTTTTTGTATACCGTGCGGATAGAATAATGTCAAGCGCTGAATCGGCGATTACCACCGGCGTTCGTAAGCGGGGGACCCGCGCGTGCCTGTGCTTGTGATTGACTTATATGGTACGTCCGCTTAATGTTATCTATGGAATGAAAAAGAGAGCAATGTATGCCGTCATGCTGGCAGCGAGCCTGCTTTCTTGGGCCGGCGCGACGGGAACGAACGCCGCGTTCGGCGGGGACGGTTCTCAAGGCGCGGAAGAAATATTACGGAAAATCGTCGTCATACCCGTACAAGGCGACATAGACCGGGCGCTCGTCGTCTTTCTCAGAAGGGGAATAGACCGGGCGCTCTCAGAGGGCGCCGGTCTGATCGTCTTCGACATAAACACGTTCGGGGGCAGGGTCGATTCCGCCCTTCAGATTGCGACCCTGATCGGGTCGATACGGGGAGCGCAGACCGCCGCCTTTATCTCCACCTCGCCGGAGGGGTTGGGAGTGAGCTGGTCGGCGGGCGCGCTGATATCGTTCGCCTGCAGCAGGCTTTTTATGGCTCCCGGCACTTCGATAGGCGCGGCGGCGCCCGTGTATTTGACGCAGGAGGGCACGAAGGCCGCTGAGGAGAAAACGGTCAGCGCGGTACGGACGCAGATCGCGGCGCTCGCCGAGAAAAACGGTTACCCCGTGAATATCGCGCGGGCGATGGTGGATGCGGACTTGGAGCTGTACGAGGTCGATACCGAAAACGGCCTTGTCGTTCTAACGGAGGACGAGATATCCGCGTTGATTGCCGGCGGTACCGACGTAAAGAAAGGCAGAATCGTGTCCCGGAAGGGCAAGCTTCTTACGCTCACCGCTAACGAGAGCGAGCGTTACGGCGTCTCTTCCGGAACCGTCGACGGCATGGAGGAGCTAAGAGAGGCCATCGGCGTCGAGTCGTGGGAGGTCTCGGAATTTTTCCTCACCCCTGCGGACAGGGCGGTGAGCGTCGTCACGGGACCTGCGGTAACGGGGATACTCGTTCTGATAGGGCTTCTCGCGCTGTTTTTCGAGATCACCACCCCCGGTTTCGGTGTGCCCGGCACGGTGGCGATAGTCTGTTTCGGCATCGTCTTTGCGGCCTATGCGCTTCTGGGGACTGTGGGGAGCATGGAGCTGTTGCTTTTCGTAGTCGGGCTCGTGCTGCTCATAGTCGAAATTTTTCTCATACCCGGGTTCGGTGTGGTGGGAATTGCGGGTATCCTCCTCGTCGTACTCTCTCTCGTTCTCTCGATGCAGGGATTCGTCTGGCCGCGGTATGAATGGGAGTGGGGTGTGTTTAGAAGAAACATACTTGTCGTTATGGCGGGAAGTGTAGGGTCGATCGCGGCTTTTGCGGTTCTTGCGTCGGTCGTTCCGCGGGTGAAGCTTTTCAGCAGACTCACACTCAAGACGGAGCAGACGCCGGAGCTGGGGTATACGGTGAAAGAGCCGGGACCGGCAACGCTTCTTCCCGGCAAGAGGGGAATCGCGGTTACGACGCTTCGTCCCTCAGGAAAGGCGGAGTTCGACGGCGAGGTGCTGCCGGTGGAAACGGACGGGGAGTATCTCTCGGCGGGCGATCCCGTCGAGATCATCGAGGTGAGCGGAAACAGAATACTCGTGAAAAGAGGCTTGTAATGGCCCTCTATGTTCTCGCGGCGCTTCTCGGTATCGGATTCGTCGCAATATTCATCGAGCTCTTCGTCCCGGCCGCGGGCCTCATCGGTGCGGCCGGAGTCGTTACGATGATCGTTTCCACAGTCTTAGCATACGTCCACCACGGAAAGACGACGGGAACGGTATTCGTCGCCTGTCTTTTACTCGGCACCCCGGCGGTGCTCTGGGTGGGGCTGAAGGCGTTTCCCCGGACCTTCGTCGGAAAGAGGCTCATTCTTGGGAAAACGTTCGGCACGGAGGAGGGGTTCACCTCCTACTCGGGAGAGAAGTACGAAGGGCTCGCCGGGAGAGAAGGGGTGGCGGTTACGACACTCAGGCCCTCGGGCATGGCGCGTATCGAGGGAGTCAAATACAGCGTCGTCACCGGAGGGGAACTTATCGAGAAGAACCAGCCCGTACGGGTTGTGAAGGTGGAAGGGTCGAGGATCGTGGTTAAAAGGGGGCCACGTGCTGGGGACACGTAACTCGTACATGTCCCCGGCACGCGTCCCGATATCATACAGGAGAAAAGACAATGATAGTAGTGCTGTACGTATTCCTCGCCATCGTGGCGATTACGTTCATCATCCTCTTCATCAAGTTCTTCGGGCTCTGGTTCAGGGCGCTGCTCTCCGGGGCCCCGGTAGGGGTGCTGAAACTGATCGGTATGTGGCTTAGAAAGGTAAGCCCGAGCATCATCGTCGATTCACGGATCATGCTCACGAAAGCGGGCATCCCGCTCGATACTGACCTGCTCGAAACTCACTATCTCGCGCGCGGGAACGTTTTACGTGTGTGCATGGCGCTCGTTGCGGCGAACAAGGCGGACATACCGCTGACGTTCCAGCGGGCGGCGGCGATCGACCTTGCGGGCAGGGACGTCTTAGATGCGGTAAAGACGAGCGTTAACCCGAAGGTCATAGACTGTCCCGATCCGGCTAAGGGACGCCAGACGATCGACGCCGTGGCGAAAGACGGTATCCAGCTGAAGGCGAAAGCCCGGGTTACAGTCCGTGCGAACATCGAACGGCTCGTGGGCGGCGCGACCGAAGAGACGATCATTGCACGGGTCGGGGAGGGAATCGTGACCACGATCGGCTCGTCGGATACATACAAGGGCGTGCTGGAGAACCCGGACACCATTTCCAAGAAGGTCTTGGAGAAGGGACTGGATGCCGGTACCGCGTTCGAGATACTCTCCATAGACATCGCCGACGTCGATGTGGGGGACAATGTGGGGGCCAAGCTGCAGGCCGATCAGGCGGAAGCGGACAGGCGAAGGTTCCAGGCCGAAGCCGAGAAACGAAGAGCGGCGGCCCGGGCCCGGGAGCAGGAGATGATCGCCCTCGTACAGGAGAACCGTGCGAAGGTGGTTCTGGCGGAGGCGGAGGTGCCCAAGGCGATGGCTGAGGCGTTCAGGAAGGGGAACCTTGGAATAATGGACTACTACCGCATGCGCAACATCCAGGCGGACACCGACATGCGGAAGAGTATCAGCGGCGAGAAGAAACCGGGATCATCTAAAGACGAGGAATAGGATCCGGGCGTCTAAAAGCCGCTTCTGGCATAGGATCACTTGCAGCCCACGGCCGCGAAAGGGTGCGTGCGGGTGTTTTTCCTGTGAACCCGCGTGAGGAGAAAGGAATAAGCGTGGACGGTCTTGAGATACTGTTGTTCGGTGTATTCATTATCTTCGTTCTGGCCAACCTCTTTATCCGGTTCCTTGTCCGAAAGGCGAAAGGCCGTATATGGGCCGAGAAAGAGGAGGGATCCTTGGTAATGCCGGCCGGCGCGGCCGGCACGGGACCGTTTTTCCCCGAGATGGAAACCGTTCCCGACGAGGAGGAAAAAGAGGAAGCAGTGCGGGAAACGGTTCGGATTTCAAGTGTTTCTGAACCGGCTGGCGAAATCGTAAAACCTCAATCTTTTTTCGATACGGAGAAGGAAAAACCGGTTGTTGGAAGCGGAATGGAGGAACGCACCAGGCGGTTCGGAGGAACGATAGAGGTAATACAAGAAAAACAAAAACGACGAAAGACCTTCTGGGAGCGTATCGACAGTCTGACCCCGCTTCAGAGGGCGATTGTGCTCTCCGAAGTGCTTGGGCCGCCGAAGGGTATCGATTCCTGAAAATACAGCGGGACGAAAAGAAAGGGAGGCGTTGATGTACGTTACGGTGGTATACGTCCACGTAAAGCCGGATCATGTGGAAGAGTTCAAAAGCGCGACGAAACCGAACCACACGCACTCGATAAAGGAGGAGGGGAACCTGCGGTTCGATATCCTCCAGGACGCGGAGGACCCGACGAGGTTCATACTCTACGAGGCGTATGAGAGCAGGGAGGCGGCCGCACGCCATAAGTCGACTCCCCACTATCTCACGTGGCGGGAAACAATCGCCGAATGGATGGCGGAGCCGAGGAAAGGGGTCGTATACGAGGGTATCTTTCCCCAGTGATCTCTCAGGCGGAGCCTGAGAGCCCCGTGAATTCATGCTGCGGTATTCATTCTCTTTCCCGCCGCATACACAACCGGTACGCGTTTGTACCGCGAAGATCCATTACCGAGGAGTGATGAGATAGTCTATCCGCCCGCGTACGGTGCGGTCTTCCGAGATGGGGTTGAACTTCAGTTTGCGCACGGTCTCGAGCACGGAGGAGTCCACGTCCGCGTATCCGGAGGAACGTTCGACCCGCAGCGACGTGGCGTTTCCGTCCGGGGTTACCGAGAACGACACGACCGCCCGAAGGCGCAGGCCCTCCTCCTTCACCCACTCCGGTATCTTGGGAAGTGTGATCGGCGAGATCAGGGTACGGTCCGCTCCCGATTCGTCCCATGTAATGACCGGCGTCGACCCGGACGCGCTACCGACTTCGGAAGAAACCCCGGATCCGGCGGCGGAGCCCGCTTTTCCCTGCGGTTTCGTCTCGCTCTCTTTTACCAATGCGTTGTCGAGTTTCGAGAGGTCGAAATAAAGGGGTTTTTCTTCGTTTTCGCTTTCTACAAACTCCGGCGGAACGGCGACGGGTCCGGTTTTTTGCTTGAGCTGGGGCACCTCAAGCCCGGCGGGAAGCGTCTCCTTTTCCGCGGGGATGACGATCCGGCGGACACCCTCGAGTGTGGGCTCGTCCGCCCGCTTGGCTGTTTCGGGCAGAAAGGATTCCTCCGTCCGTACCGCAGGCCGTGTGGCCGGTGTTTCGGACTTAAACTCCCGTATGACCGGCGGGGTTTGCACTGCGGGTTTTTGTACCTGCATAGCCTCGCCGGTCTCGGTCTGAGCGGCGGTGGGTTTTATCTCGACCGGTTTTGCCTCCTCCTGCGGATGTACGATCTTCGGCTCGTATTCCTCTATCGTGACGAATATGGGACCGGTATAGTCGAGATCCTCCTTCTTGACGGGGTAGAGCCACTGAAAGACGACGAAGAGGACCGCGTGGAAACAGACCGCAATAATGATGCTCGTTGCAAACCGCTTCGAACCTTTCTCGACGGCGGGCCGCACGAGGGTTTCGCTTCTCTCGCTCATCGTTTCCTTCCCCTTATGTATCTACGCTTCCCATTGATCTGTGTGGCTTTGGCCTTCTTTCCTTTCCCGCCGGCGATCATGACGCCGGGAAAGAAGCCCTGTCGTAAAAGACCCACCGGCCGTCGCTCCCATTGCCGATGGACTTACTCTTCCCGTGTCCTGAGGTTCACCCCCTTGAAGCCGTTTTTCCTCAATGCATCGAGGACCTCGATCATGAGGCTGTATGAAACGGATGCGTCTCCTTCTATCACCACGGTCTTGATTTCCCCCTTCTCCTCCTCCGTGAGCATTCTCAGCCTCCTCTCGAGGTTTATGATATCGTACCGCTCCCTGTTGAGATATATCTCCTCGTCCGATATCACGGTTACCACGAGCTTCGTCATTACGACCGGCTCGCTCGTATCAGACCCGGGAAGTACGAGACTGATACCGGGAGTGAGAATGAAGGTCGTCGACACCATGAAGAAAACGACGAGCTGAAAGACGACGTCTATCAGCGGAATGAGTTCGACGTTAGTCCTCGTTGTGAGGGATCTTCGGAACCTCATTCTCATTTTTTCTACCTCCAAGGAGTAGTACGAGCTCGTTTGCCCTGTTTTCGAGACGTATTATCGTGTGGTTCACCTTGCTTACGAGGAAATTGTAGAACACGATGGCGGGGATGCTGACGACGATGCCGGCGGCAGTGGTGAGAAGCGCTTCCGCGATTCCCTTCGCCAAAAGGCCGGGGTCGCCGACGCTCCCGAACCGTCCCAAGACTCCGAACGCGGCGATGTTCCCGGTCACCGTTCCTAAAAGCCCCAGAAGGGGGGCGATATGGGCCACAGTACCGAGCGCGGGGAGGTGCTTCTCCATCTTCGGTATCTCCAGGTTCGCCGCATCGAGTATCGAGTCTTTTATCGTCTCCGGAGGATACTGCCGGTGCTCGATTCCGACCCGCATGAGGTTCGTGATGGGTGAAGGGTTGGTCTCGCATATCGAGAGGGCCTCGTCGTAGCGCCTCTTGGAGAGAACCGACTTCAACCTGTTGATCATCTTCTCCTCGTCGACCCGTATCTTCCGGAAATAGAGAAGCCGCTCGATGATGATGACTGCCGCGACGACGGATAGTCCCGCAATGATCCACATGATGACTCCGCCTTTGAGAAGTATATCGATCATGCGCTGCTCCTTAAAAGTTGATCTGCGCCTTCAGGGTGACGCCGAACCCCCTCTCTATATAGGGATACCAGCTGTATCTCGGTATCCCGGCGATCGGTAAAAGAAGATCACTGAGCTCCAGTGAGAACCTGACGTAGTCGATCGGCCTGTAGAAACCGTAGAGATCGATGACCGGCGACTGGACCCATTCGTTCTCTCCGATGAAGAGCGAAGAGAGCAGGCCTGCGCCGTATCTGCCGGAGCGCTCCGAGTGCTCGATATCCGCGCTGATTTTATGACGGGGAAAGAACTCGGGGTTGTCCAGAATCTCGGATTTTATCCCGAAGCGGGCCGATATGCTGCTTGTTATGGTCCACCGGGCGCCGACGTCCACCCCGAGACGGAGCGCCTTCTTTTGCCGGGTGGGAAAGAGGCCCGTTACCGGATCGGGAGTCCCTTCTGCGGTAATCATGCCGCTCTGGTCCTTGAACGAGACGTCGGCGGAGAGCGTCCACCGTTCCGACAGGGTAAACCGTGAACCGGCGTCGAAGAACCACCCGTGACTGTCACAGAGAGCCTGCCCTACGGCGGAATAACGGTACTGTTCGAATATATACGCGAGATCGTACTCGTCTATCTCATATCCCCCCTTCAGCTGGAGGGTAAACAGCTCGCTTTGGGTGAGAGTGAACGCAAGATGGAACGGAAGTAGATGATAGGTCGGGTCGCTGTAGAACCAGCCGATCCCGCCGTCCAGCCGGTACTTTTCTCCGATTGTTATCCCGATATCGCCTTTTACCCCCACCCGCGTCACCGAAAGCGCGGGGTTCGACGCGACGTTCCTGTAGCTCACCCTCGGCGTGAGGGCGAGGTAGACGTTCTCGAGCAGAAGCTCCCCCTTGACCTGCGGTGAGAGCACGAGCTCCGAAGTGCGTTCCCCGGAGGGCGTGCCGACGAGAAGCTGCGAAGCCCCCCACCCGTCCAGCTCCCCGGATAAATGAAACTGCTCGCTGATCTCGTAGCGTGCGGCGACCGTCCCCTTTACCTTGCGGTTAAGTTTCGAATAGTAGTTGCCCTGACCCTGCAGCCCCCGTTCCGTGTCCGAGAAGGACCCCGTCGTCCTCATCTCCACGTCGCCGATGCCGAACCGGACCGTTCCCTTCAGGGTATCGTCCCGGTAATTGTAGCCCGATCCGGGAGGGTTTTCAGAGAAGCCGTCGAACATCTCGTGCTGGAAGAACAGTGACCCTTCGGGCAGCCCCCCGTATTTGTAGAGGGATATGCGGGAGAAGAAATGGTTCGGCGTCCCCGTTCCGACAATCGCCTCGGCGACGAAGTCCTTCCGACCGGAAGGCTTCCCGGCGCCGTCATCCGGTGCTTGTACCGCGAAGGACGCCTCTGTTATCCGAAGCTCTCCCGGCTCTGGAAGCGGATGCTCGCGCCACGGCGACGGGAGCTCCTCCGACTTCGGGAGGCCGGTTCGTACCGTTTCCACGCTCAGGTCCTCGATCTCCAATACGACACGCGGCAGCACGATTTCCGGCTCCTCAGGCTCCATCTGCTGCGCGGTAAGAAGGCGCGGCAAAAGTAATAAAAGCCCCATTAACACGGCCGAATAGGGGAGTAGTCTTTTCATTCCGCGCGCTCCAAGAGCTTTTTCCCTTCCTGAGCCCACTCGGAGTCGGGAAAGAACTTCTCGAGCCGTTCGACGAGCTCTTCGGCCTCTCTTGGTACGCCCGCCCGAAGCATCATGTCGGCGGCCCGGTATATGGCGTATGCCGTGAAATCACCGTCTTCCCCCGCTTTCAGCGACGCGTTGAAGAACGCCTCCCCGGCCCTCACATGGTCGCCGGTACCCGCATAGTACTCTCCGAGCAAAAACTGTGCCTCCGCCTCGACCTCCGGGTCCTTCTTGAGAAGGACCTGACTGAGCATCTGAAAGGCGCGTTCGAGCTTTTTATTTTCCTCAATATAAATGCCTGCGAGTGAAACCATGGCTTTACGCCCGGGTGCGGTTTCTGCCCCTTTGTTTCTCGAGATGACGGCGAGTAGTTCCGCTTCCTTCTCCCCCAGCCCGAAGAGAAGGTAGCGAAGCTCCTCTAAGCGAAGCTCGGCCTTTACCGCCTTCGAATACTCGGGGTAGCCGTCTGTAAGTTTTTCATAGTATAAGATCGCCTTGTTGTATTCCCCGACTCCCGCATATACTTCTGCGGAAAATCTGAGCGCATCCGGCACGAAGGTGGAACTCGGGTAGTCGGTGATGATTATTTCCCAGAGCAAGACCGCCGCCCTCGGCTCCCTGAGCCTGTACGCGCACATGCCCTCCCAGTAGAGCGCCGCGTCCATGAGCGCGCCTTTGGTATCGGTCCGGCGTGTCCTGTATGCGGCGAATGACTCCCTTGCATCCGTGTATCGGGCGTGATCGAAATAGAGCTCGCCCTTTCTGTACAGCGCCTCGCCTACGAGCTCGCTTCCGGGGTATCTTTCAGTAAGCAGGTTGTAGAGTGAGGCCGCTTGCAGTACGGACGTTTCGTCCGCCGTCTTTTTATCCCCGGCTTCGTATGCCAAAAGCGCAGCGTGCTCGAAGAGGGCGTTGTCGGCATAGGATGATTCGGGCTTTGTCTCGTAGAGACGAACGAATACCTGTTTCGCTTCATTGAAACGGTTGAGATTCTTGAGGGACTCGCCCCGAAGCAGCGCCGCCTTTTCCGACAGGGGGGCTTTTCCCTTCTCTTCGAGCTGCGAGAAGAGGTCGGCGGCCCTGCCGTATTCACCCATGCTGTAGTAGCAGAAGCCGCCGTTATAGAGCGCGCGGTCGGTGAGCTCGTGCTCCGGGTAGCGGCGGATGAAGCCGTCGTATATTCTTGCCGCGATCTTGAAGCGGCCGAGCCTGTAGTTGGCCCATCCGGTGTAGAATTCGAGCTGAGGAATCAGTGTGTCGAGACCGGTCTCAGCAAGCTTTTCGGGAGAAACATAGGTGAATGTATTGAGGGCGTTTTCATACCGTTTGAGGGATATTTCCGCAAGACCCTCGAGGTAACGTGCCTTTAGATAGGTGCCGGGATCGTCGGTCGCGAGAGACGGCAGCGCAACATGCAGCCTGTCTGCGGCCGATATCAGCTCGTCGTACCGTTTCAGGGCGAATAGTACCTTTAAAAGATCGATCTGCGCGCCCGCATCGCCCGGATACATATTCGTATATTCCAAAAGCGTTTCGCGTGCGGAGGCGTTGTCGTCCTTCATAATGAGGATGGTGGCCTTCAGTCTCAGGCCGTCACGACTCGGGGCCTTCCCGCCGCCGTCGAGTACGTCAAGCGCCTCGTCGTACCGTGCGAGCTTATAGAGACAGAAGGCATAGAGGTAGCGTCCCTCGCCCGTGCGGCTCTCATCGGCTACCGGTGCAATACGCGCCGCCGCCTCTTTATACTTTCCTTCCAGCACGAGAAGGTTTCCGAGACGCAGGATGACCTCCGGCGGACTTTCTTTAGACTCTTCGAGATACTCTTCGAGATACTCTTCGAGTACGCCGCGGGCCCTTTCTGTATTACCACGAGCGGTATAGATCTCCGAGAGATACAGGGGAACGGCGGGGTTCGTTTCTTTCGAGAACCCCCTGTTGTAGATCTTTCTCAAAAAGTGCTCTGCGAGCTGGTATTCGTTCCGTTTATAGCTTTCTATGCCGATACGAAGCCAGAGGTCGGTAAGCAGGTCGGCCGACGTTCGAAGCCGTTCCTCCGCCTTCGCGATGATATCCTCCATGGCGGTGAAGTCGTTTTCTTTCTGGGCAATGGAATAGAGGCGTCTGTATGCGACGGAGGCGGTATCGTCGCTCACTTGTGCCGCCTCGCCGACCAGCTGCCGGTAGATTTCGGCCGCTTTATCGGTGTTGTTCAGGTTCCAGTGGGCCTCCGCGCGGTAGAGGAGAAACCGTTCGCGGTATTCCGGCGAGATCGTGTCGGAGGGAACGGTCCGCTCGAGCGCCAGCACCTCTTCGTAGTTCCCGGCCTTCAGGAGCGTATAGCTGTAAATAACGATTTCGTATGGGGTCATCTTCCCGAGGCCCGTTTCCGATACGAGTTTCCTCATGGAACTTACGGCCTCGTCGTATGCCTCGAGCGAAAGCGCGGCGAGCGATTTATAGAGGCGCGCTTTTCTCGTGAACTCGGGATCGGAGGATCGTTCCAGGTACCTGTCGAGATAGGTCCGCGCGGCGGAGTGGTCGCCGAGGTAGTACGATGCGGTGCCCATCCAGAACGGGACGTACTCTATGTATTTCGTCGTTCTGTAGCGTTTCTCGACGGCAGTGAACCCGTCGAGCGCTTCAGAGTACCGCTCGATTCTGAACAGGCATACGGCCATCCGGTACCGTGCGTCGGGCATGAGAGGAGAGAGCGGGTACTGCTGGATGAATTCACGGTAGGTCTCCAGCGCCACGGTATACTGCGCGCTGAAGTACCTGCTTTCGGCGTCCCCGAAGAGCGATTCCTCGTCCGCCCGTGCGCGATACGCGCCGATCGTCAGGATAGAAAAAGCAGCCACTACCGTGAATACGACGCGGCGCAAAGTTTTTCCCCTTGAGGACTCTCTCATATAACACAATATAGCTCGGGTATCGCGCTTCTTCAACGGTATTATACGGTGTCTATACACCCGTAATAAGAGGCACGCATCTCGGATGCCTGCAACCGGTAGCGCCGCACCGCCTCCGGAAGCGTATCGAGTATGTCCCGCGCGGTGACGCCGTCTTCTCCGATCCGTTTGGCCGACAGGTCGCCGGATAGCCCGTGTACGAACACCCCGGTACGAACGGCTTCCTCCAACGGAAGACCGAGTCCGAACATCGCAGCGATCGTGCCGGCGAGCACGTCACCCGAGCCCGCGGTCGCCATACCCGAATTCCCGCTGAGGTTGATGTGGACGCTCCCATCCGGATACCCTATGAGAGTGTGGGCCCCCTTCAGTACGATGACCGCTCCGAGGTCGGCCGCCTCCCGCTGTAAAACGGCCACCCTGTTTTCGTCTATCTCTTTCACCCCGCGATTCGTGATCCTCGACATCTCGCCGGGATGCGGAGTCAAAACGGTCTGAGACCGGCGTTTCAATATCACGGACTTCTCCGCGCTTATCGCGGTGATTCCATCTCCGTCGATCAGTACCGGCGTGCGTACCCGCCGCACGAGCTCGCGGACGAGCGTCTGCGTCTCGTCATCGAGAGAGAGCCCGCAGCCGATCACAAGAAGGTCGACCTTTTCCGAAAGCGTCAGGAGATCGTCTCTGTTGCGAAGCGCGATGCTCCCGGAGGCGGTCTCCTCCTGCGGAAGGAAGATGATTTCCGGTCCCAAGGCGGCGATATGAGGGCACATCGAGGCTGGCAGCGCGAGCCTGGCGTAACCCCCGCCGCCTTTCAAAAAGGATAGGGCCGCGAAATAGGGGGCGCCGTAGTAGTGTTTCGCCCCGCAAATGAAGAGGACGTCGCCGAAATCCCCCTTGTGTCCGTCCGTTTTTCGTTCGGGCGGCGGAGGGGGGTCGTTGATCTCCACCTTGAGGTCCTCGCGCAGAAGAAGCGGCGGAGGAAAGCTGATATGCGAAACGGCGAGTCTCCCGCAGCAGGCGAACCCGGGGTACAGAATATTGCCGAGCTTCGGCGCGCCGAACGTGACGGTATGGTCAGCGCGGACCGCCGTACCCATCGGCTTGCCGGTATCGCCGTGTATACCGGAAGGGATGTCGATACTGAAGACGGGTTTACCGCCGTTGTTGATGATCTCTATCAGTTTCCGATACACCCCACCGACTTCCCGTGTCAGCCCGGTTCCGAATATACCGTCTATGACGGCATCGGCGCAAGAAACGGCGCGGGCGACCGATTTGCCGGAATGGACCTCTTCGATCTCGACCGGAAGCGATTTCACGATCTCGAAGTTCGACCGCGCGGCGCCCCTGAACTTTTTCGGGTCGCCTGCTATGTATACTGCCGGTATGCCGCCTTCGGAGAGGATCTTCCGGGCGACTGCAAGGCCGTCCCCGCCGTTGTTTCCAATGCCGCAGAAAACGGCGAACAGTTTTCCACGGACGCCGAGCCGTTTTTCGATCACCGCGCAAACGGCGAGCGACGCGTTTTCCATGAGCAGCATCTCGGGTATCGCGTACCGCTCGACCGCCTCACGGTCGAGGCTTCTCATCTGCCCAACCGTGCACACCTTCATACGACTCCTCCTTCGAGTTTCAGAGTATCCCGTATCGAGCGCGGCTGTCAAGGAAAAGCGGCATGCGGCCGGGCGGCCGTCAGCGCGAAGCGGATGATGAACGGTTTCAAAGCCGGGAACGAACGGCGGCGGATACCATCTCGTACACCTCTTCGGCGAGCCGGTGTACGGGAAGAGTCTCTTTTATGCGCCGGAGGTACCCTTTTTCATAGATGCGTTGTAAAGAGGGGACGAAGTTGATGTCCAAGGCCCAGCCGAGCTGCATGATCTTGAAGTCGTTTCCGGTGACGAGGGTGCGCCACATTACCGTCTTTTTGGCGAGCACTTCCCTGCACACCCGTTCAGATATCCCGTTTCCCGAGGCGAGCCCGGTGATCGCCGACAGCCCGTCTTCGTACATATTGCAGGTGATCTCATATATGTCGATCTTGTCCGCGTCCCTGACGATCCTCGTTACGAGTGCCTCTCTCCCGGCAGGCGTTTTTCGAACGGAAGCGTCGGGGTATCGGGGGAGGTTGTGGTCACGGACCGCGGCAAGCAAAACCGCCCTGTCCTCCTTTTCGAGCATGTCCGCCACGCCCTCCGCTTTTAGGATTGCCACGCCGAGCTTCGCATGATCCTCCGAGTCGGGATCAGAGAAGGTTCTGTACCTGCGGTACTGATCGAACCTCCCTATATCGTGGAAAAGCGCCGCTATCTCCGCGACGAAGAGGTCGTGCGGTAGAAGCCCGAGCCGAAGCCCCAGCTCTTTTGCGATCTCACACACCCTGAGGGTGTGGTCCCGCTTCAGCTCGAGGTTGGAGCGAAGGGCGGGGTCCACGCCGCGGTCCAAAAACCCCTCGACATACCGAAAAAACCGCCTCCTGAACCCGTCCGTCGTGCACAAAACGTCTATTTCCCGTCCTTTCCTGTATAGCCGCAGGCGGGGGTCTTTCTTGATAGCCCCGTCAAAGTATGATACTATGAACGGCGAAGGGGGACAACAAAACAATGCGCAAGAGAGGGCTTGTTGCATCGGCCGTAGCGGTCGTCGCCTGCTGTGTTCTTTTGTCCTGCGCCGCGGCCCGGGAGGTGGTGACGGAAAGAATCATACGGATTCCCTCAGTTCGAATCATCTCCGGGGAGATTACACGGCTCTCGTTTACCGGCGCCGCGATGCTGTTCGACATCGAGATCACGAACTCTAACCCTGTAGGGCTGGCCCTCGACGGGTTCGATTACAACCTGCTCATTGAAGACGAGCCGTTTCTGCACGGCAGGCAGGAGGGTAAAGTCGAGATCGGGGCCAACGGATCGAGCATTGTTCCGCTGCCTCTCGAATCCGAGTTCGCCGGCGTGTACCATGCGTTCGAACGTCTCGTAGAAAACGACGGCGCTTCCTACACGCTCGAGATGGCATGCTTTTTCGACCTGCCTGTGCTCGGAAAAGTGGAGGTGCCCGCAAGAACCGAAGGTAGGATACCTCTTGTCAAACCGCCTGTTCTTTCATTGCGGTCGCTTCGTGTGGCGCGAATCGGATTGACCTCTGCGGATGTCGTGCTCGAGGCTGCGCTGGACAACCCGAACGACTTTTTCTTCGACGCGCCGCTTTTTCGGTACGAGGTTGTCGTGAACGAGAAGACGTGGGCCCGCGGCTCTGCTTTTGACCTCCATATCGGGGAGAAACGGATAAGCATGCTGTCGTTTCCGTTTACGGTGCGCTATGCGGAAGTCTCGGAATCGCTTTACAGGCTGCTCACGGCGGGGGAAAAGGCGACTTGCGTTTTTAAAGGCTCGGTCGATATTAAGACGCCGCTGCCCCTTCTTACCGATGTGTCTTTACCGTTTGAGATCGGGGGCGAGGTTCCTCTGATGCGATAACCAGACCTGCTCCCCTCATTCCGATTCCCGACCGGTGTAATTAAGCCTTCTTGCGTACCGGGACCGGGATGCGGTGCGATGCCTCGGAACAAAACGGGCCTTTAGGGTCTTGAGATTTCCGAAAAAAATGGCCCTTCGATCGTTTCGCCGTTTTGACACGGACGCTTCGAATTTCCACCCCGAAAAACGGGATCCCGCCTGAGACCGGGCGTTTTAGTTTGACATTTCGGTGACTATCGGGTACAGTAATTTTACCGTCGGGAATCGTTACGATACGGACTCGCCCGCACACCACTTCATATCAGAAAGAACCTATACCGGAGGCCCGGGTATGCGTTTTGCAAGCGACATCGGGGGAACGTTCACCGATCTCGCGTATCTCGATGAATCCACCGGTGCCGTCGGCGTGGGAAAATCTAAGACAACACCGGGAGACTTCGCCCGCGGGGTGACGGAGACCGTAAAAAGCCGGAACGTTTCGGTGGCCGACGCGACCTTCTTCGTCCACGGGTCCACCATCGTTATCAACACCCTCACGGAGAGGAAGGGGTCCAAGACCGGGCTTCTCACCACGAAGGGCTTCAGGGACGTTTTGGAGATAGGACGTGCAAACAGACCGGACATCTACAATCTGTACTACACCAAGCCGAAGCCGTTCGTGCCGAGACGCTACCGGCTCGAGGTCTCGGAGCGCGTGAACTTCAAGGGAGAGGTCCTGCTGCCGATGAACGAGGAGGACGTGCGACTTGCGGTGGAGTTTTTCCTGTCGGAAGGGGTGGAAGCGGTCGCCGTCTGTTTTCTCCACTCCTATGCAAACCCGGATCACGAGCGGCGCTGCGGCGAGCTTGTAAAAAAGCTCGCCCCCGGTCTCCGGGTAACGCTCTCGTGCGAGATCACCGGGGAGTGGCGCGAGTACGAGCGCACGAACACCGCGGTACTCAACAGCTACGTCATGAAGACGGCCGGAGAGTATCTCGATACGCTAGGCCGGCGGCTGTCCGGACTGGGTATGAAAACGGCCTGCCACGTTATGCAGTCGAACGGCGGAACGGCGACTTTCGAGATGGGAAGGCGAGCGCCGATCAACATGGTCGAATCCGGGCCCGTCGGCGGCGTGATCGGCGCGGCGGTGATAGGCCGGATCGCGGACGAGAAAAACGTCATCTCCTTCGATGTGGGTGGAACGACTGCGAAGACCTCCCTCATAGAGGGAGGAGAGCCGCGTATCACCACCGGGTACAGGATAGAGTGGAGTAAAGGCTTCGCAGGATATCCCGTTCTCGTTCCCACCGTCGATATCGTGGAGATAGGCGCGGGAGGCGGCTCGATAGCCTGGGTGGATTCCGCGGGCGCGCTTCATGTGGGGCCGGAGAGCGCAGGCGCCGATCCGGGACCTGCGTGCTGCGGGTGGGGAGGGAAAAAGCCCACCGTAACGGATGCGAATGTGCTCGCGGGAAGGATAAATCCGCGCTATTTCCTCGGCGGGGAGATACCGCTTTACGAAAAGCTCGCACGCGAAGCGATGCGGCCGGTCGCGGACTCGATCGGGGTGACGGTCGAGGAGGCGGCGATGGGAGTGATCAGGCTTGCCGATTCCAGCATGGTGAACGCGCTCAAGCTCGTATCCGTCCGGAGAGGATACGACCCGCGGGAATTTTGCATTGTCGCGTTCGGCGGTGGAGGCGCCATGCACGCAGCCGCCCTGGTCCGCGAGCTGAAGGTGAAGAAGGCGATCGTTCCGACGAATCCCGCGGTCTTTTCAGCGTGGGGCATGCTCATGACCGACCTGCGGCAGGACTTCGTCAAGACCTGCATACGGAGGACCGACAGGGTCGATTCCGCCGAGCTCAGCCGGTTCTTCGATGAAATGGAAGGGCGGGCGAGGGATAGTTTGAAACGGCAGCAGATACCGGGAGGCCGGGTCGTTTACAGACGGTCCGCCGATATGAGATACGCCGGTCAGGAGCATACCGTCAGCGTTCCGCTTCCGGGCGGGGCCGTCACGCCCGAGAAGCTTTCTCTGATCGACGAGCGGTTCCACCGGCTTCACGAGCGTGCGTATGCATTCCGCCTCGATACGCCGATAGAGCTCGTGAACTATCACCTTACCGCGTTCGGTGTCGTCGATAAGCCGGACCTGAAGAAGGTGGACGGGCGCGCGCTCGACCTGGCCGGCGCGTGCAAAGGACGGCGAAGGGTGAACTTCGACGAGCTGGGCTTTCACGAATGCGAGACGTACGAGCGGGAGCTTTTACCGGTCTCGGAGAGGATCGCGGGGCCGGCGGTTGTGGAAGAGCCCGCATCGACATGTATCGTGTTCCCCGGCCAGTCGCTTGCGCGCGACGAGTACGGTTTCCTTCATATAAAAAACGATACGACTGGAGGATAGGATGAAATTATTATGGATAAACCCCGTCGGCACGGATGCATTCGACGGCTACATCGCCGACATCCTGCGGGGCGCGAAGCAGAAAGGCAACAGTGTGGACGTCGTTTCTCTCCCCGGCGACCGCCCGAAGCACCTTGAGTATCATTCCTACGAGGCGATGGTCACCGCGGATATCGCCGACATCGCATACCGGTACGGGAAGGAGTACGACGCGATCGTCATCGGCTGTTTCTACGACGTGGGCTTGAGGGAGGCCAAGGAGGTGTCTGGGAAGGCGATAGTCACCGCGCCCTGCCAGTCCGCGCTGGTATTCGCTTCTTTTCTCGCAAACACGTTCTCCGTACTGGTCGGGAGAAGAAAATGGATCTCGAAGATGGAGGAAAACGTCAGGTCGTACGGGTACGGTGACAGGCTTGCGTCCATGAGACCGCTCGGCCTCGGTGTTCACGACTTCCAAAAAGACCGGAACAGGACACAGCGAACGCTCATCGAAGAGGGAAAGAAGGCGGTCTCGGAAGACGGGGCAGAGTGCATCATCCTGGGGTGCACGATAGAGTACGGGTTCCACGAGACGATGCAGAAAGAGCTCGGCGTGCCGGTCATAGACGCGGTACTCGCCCCCTTCAAGCTCGCGGAGCTTTTGGCACAGACCGCGGAAGCGTTCGGCTGGTACCCGAGCAGGAAGTGGGGAAGCGAGCAGCCGCCCGATGAGGAGATCGGCGAATGGGGGCTCTTCGACGTCGACTGGACGCGCTTCAGCTTCATGAAGGAATAAACTGTATCCGGACGGAACGGATTTATGGACATAGACCCCTTTACGGTTGAGATCGTTCGATCGCAGCTCATCGCCGCGTCGGAGGAGAGCTTTATCGCTCTCGGTAAAAGCAGCCAGAGCCCGATCATCTACGAGGTGCTGGACTACGCGTGCGCGATTACCGACAGAGAGGGAAATATAGTCGCCCAGGCGAACGGCGTGCCGGGCTTCTTGGGGACCCTCACGTTCGCGGTGAAGGCGGTTTTGGAAAAGTTCCCTCCGACAAGCCTCAGGCCGGGAGACACGGTCATCACGAACGATCCGTACGTGGGAGGGGGAAACCACCTTTCGGACGTCGCCCTCATATCGCCGATATTCTCGCAAGAGAAGCTCGTCGCATTCGGCGTCAACAAAGCGCACTGGACCGAGGTGGGGGGGATGGCGCCCGGGAGCTGGACGACCGATTCCACCGAGATATACCAGGAGGGCCTCCAGTTCCCCGTTATCCGTATCGGGAAAGGCTACACGCTCGACCGGTCTCTTTTGGACCTCATCGCACACAATGTGAGAACGCCCGACCGGACGCTGGGGGATCTCTACGCGGGTATCGCGTCGCTTCGGACCGCGGAGAGCCGGGTGAAAGAGATAGTAGATCGCTGCGGCGTCGATATGTTCGAGCGTTGTATCGCCGAAATACTCGATCACGGCGAGCGGCTAGCCCGGCAGGCGCTCGCAGCGCTTCCTGAGGGGACCTATAGGGCCGAGGAATACATGGACGACGACGGTCTCTCGGGAGACCCGGTATACGTATGCGTCAAGGTAACGATCGGTAAAGACCGGTTCACCGCGGATTTCACCGGCTCGTCGCCTGCGGTTCGGGGGCCGATCAACTGCACTCGAACGAGGCTTCACTCGGCCACGAGGTCGATCTTCAAGGCGGTGACGGACCCCGAGTTTCCGGTGAACGACGGCTGGTTTCGGCCCCTCGAGGTCGTCTGCCCCCCCCGCACGGTGTTTACGGCCGAGCGACCCTCGCCGGTGAGCACATACTGGGAAACTGGAGCATACGCCTGTGATCTCATCTGGCGTGCGCTGTTCGAGATTTTTTCGGACAGGCTCACCGCGGGACATTCGCTCAGCGTATGCGGCACGATCATCAGCGGTAAGGACGAGGATAACGAGACGTTCATCCTCGTCGAGCCGCAGGCGGGGGGATGGGGCGCGGGTGTGGACAAGGACGGCGAAAACGGTCTCGTCGTCGTGGGGGACGGCGAGACGTACGTCATGCCGGTCGAGGTGTGTGAGGCCAGGTATCCGCTCCTTGTAGAGCGGTATGCGTTCAACACCCCCCCCGCCGGTGCAGGGGCCTTTCGCGGCGGATTCGGCCTTATTCGCGACTACCGGATTGTCTGCGAGGAGGCGTCGCTGACCACGACGTTCGGCCGGCACAAGTACCCTCCGTGGGGAGCGGGGGGAGGGAATGACGGCTCGGAAAACGGGGTGTACGTATTCAAGGGGGACAAAAAAAAGCCCGTGTTGTACGGGGGGAAGCTCGCTCGATATCCGCTTGAGAAAGGGGACCTCGTACGGCTTCAGACCGGCACCGGCGGCGGTTTCGGCCCGCCGCAGGAACGTGACCCGCAGCTCGTACGCGCGGATGTGGAAAACGGGTTTCTGTCGCTTACGGACGCACGGGAGGTGTACGCGGTGGAGATCGATCCAAGCACCCTCCGGGTGGACAGTGAGAAAACGAAACGCTTGCGAGGAGCGAAACAATGACGGCGAAGCGGATTGATGATCTTAAAGCGGTCATGCGAAAGAAGAATGTGGACATCGCAGTGATAGGTCCGACGACGAACATGCGATATCTGCTCGGAAACACCCCACATCCCGACGAGAGGCTCTGTGTGCTGCTCGTCTCCCATGATAAAACGCAGCTCATCGTACCTGCTTTGAACGAGGCTCAGGCGCGATCCTTCACCGACGTTCCTTTGGTCCTGTGGGAGGATCACAAGGGGCCGGATGGGGCGATCCGGTCCTCGATATTGAAGGAGCACGGCGGCGTTGCCGCGGTGGATGGGTCGATGAGGGCCGACTTTCTGCTCTCGATACTGAAGGAGATGTCTTTCGAGCGGATCGTGGCGGCCGACGAAATCGTCGGCGAGCTGCGGATGAGAAAATCGAAAGAGGAGATCGCTGCGCTGAAAGATGCGGCCGCGCTTGCCGACAGGGCGATGGTGCACGCATCGGTGCGGTGCGTCCCGGGCATGAAAGAGAGCGATCTCGCATGGGAGATCGAGTCTTTTTTCAGAAAGAACGGCGCCGAGCAGGCGATGTTCACCATAGTCGCGGCCGGCGAGAACGCCGCCGTTCCCCACTACAACCACGGCGATGCCGTTATTGAAGAGGGAAAGGCGGTCGTCATCGATATCGGCGCCTCGTTGAACGGCTACCAGTCGGACATCACGAGGGTGGTGTGTCCGGGGAAGCCGCAGGACGAGTACCGCACGGTGTACGAAATCGTGCGCAGTGCGAATGCAAAGGGCAGAGAGGCGGTGCGTCCGGGCGCGACCTGCGGCGAGGTCGACGCCGCGTGCAGAAGCGTAATAGAGGCGGCCGGATACGGCGAGCGGTTCATACACCGCACCGGTCACGGCATAGGACTCGACGTGCACGAACCTCCCTATATCACTGCGGGAAGCGATCTTTTACTCGAACCGGGTATGACCTTCTCCGTGGAGCCGGGTATCTATATCCCCGGAAGGTTCGGGGTGAGGATAGAGGACATCGTCGCGGTGACGGACAAAGGCTGCGATACGCTCACCGGGTCCGGACACGATTTAATCGTCACCGGGGTGTGATGCCGAACCGTTGCATGTTCGATCGTGCAGCCGGAATACCGGGGCGGCAGGGTTGTCGCGTCTTATGGCGGCTATATCCGTTTACAGAAGAAAAAGATAGCGGTATCGAAATTTATTCGGAGCTGGTATAGGGCCACAAACGGAACTAATTACCATACTGTGCATACGAGAAGACAGCAGAGAGGGGGTGCGGGATGATAAAGCTCACCGTTATGTACGATCTCCCGGAAGGTGCCGACCATGACGAATTCATACGCTGGAGGACGACCGAGCACCAGGAAGAGAATATGGCGATACCGGGCGTTTTGAAGAGCGATTTCTACGTTGTACGGGAAGCCTGGAGAAAAGACACCCTTCCCTATCGGTACGTTACCGAGGCCTACTGGCCGGACATTGCGACGTTCAAAAAAGCGTTTTTCGATCCTGCGTACCAAAAAAAGCTCGCCAAATCGCTTGAGAAGATAAGAAACCCCCTCTTCCTCATATCCGAGGAGCTGCTCAGCGAGTCGAAGGGGGAATAGGCGATGAACGGCCTGTATGAATACGAGCTTTCTCACGCGGCCGTCGTGCTCTGCCGCGATCTCCTCGGCCTGAAGGAGGGGGAAACCTGCATCATCACCGCGGATACGGAGAGTGATGTGCGGGTCGTGAACGTTACCGCGGCGGCCGCCTTCGGCTGCGGTGCGAAGCCGATGGTCGTCACGATACCCGCCCCGCGCGGAGTAGGGAGAGCTGCCGATCCCATGTTGCCTGCGGAGCCTCTCACCGCGGCGCTGAGCGAGGCGGACACCTGGATAGAGTACAACAACAAGTGGCTTCTCTACTCGACGCCGTACGAAAAAGCACTGAAAAAGAACAAACGGTTGCGGCACCAGTGCTTCGTCGGTATGACCGCCGACATGATGGTACGCTGTATAGGGCGTGTCGATCATGCCGCGCTGAGCGAGTTTTTGAAACAGGTCTTGGACCTTACCGTGAAGACGAAGCGGTGGCGGTTTACGACCCCGGTAGGGGAAAAGCTGGAGTTCGAAAACTCGGTCGACTCAAACCGGGTATACGGTATGGACGACGGTTTTGCGCTGGAGCCCGGATCTCATTTCATGTCGGGCCAGATAGGGTGGACGCCGGAGTGGGAGACGATACGGGGTACCATAGTATTCGACGGGTCGGTAGTCCCTCCCGTCGGCCGCTTGAAAGAGCCCGTGTTCCTCGACGTGGAGAAGGGGAGGGTCGTACGGATCAGGGGAGGGGCCGAGGCGAAAACGTTCGAGCAGTGGCTTGAAAGTTTCCGTGACCCCCAGATGTTCGTGCCGGCGCACGTATGCTGGGGGTTCAATCCGGGGGCGGTGCTCACCGGCGAGATACTCGAAGACGAGCGGGTATGGGGCTCGACTGAGTGGGGATTGGGAGAGATCGGCTCCTGTCTCGTGAAACCGGAAGGCGTACCGGCGGCGTCCCACACGGACGGGATATGTCTCAACACCTCGGCCTGGCTCGACGGCAGGCAGTTCCTTGCCGAGGGGAGGGTCGTATATCCCGGGTTCGAAGGCCTTCTAAATCGTTTGGGAAGATAGATGCGCCGTCTTGACGCCGTTTTTGTGCAAAAAAGGTTGTACATTCGATGAAAACGGAATATTTTACGTGAAACTTACGGCACTGTTTTTTCTTGACAGGGTCCTGAAACTGATATAGCCTTTTTTTGCTATTGTTGTACTTTTTACGAAGCTCGAGGATCACGTTTACGGTCGAAAATAAAGGAGTAAAGGAGATTTGAATGAAAAAGGCTCTCTGTCTTGCGGTTGTTTTTCTGCTGCTTCCGGCTTTTTTAGTCTTTGCCAGTGGGGAAAAGAAGGAACCCGAGGCTCCTAAGGCGGTGGAAAAGGAGGCGCCTGCACCCGCGCCTGCGGCGAAGAAAATGCTTCGTGTCACCTTTTCATGGCCGACGTATCTCGACCCTGCCGTCGGGTCCGATTTTTCCTCTTCATCGTCCTTCGTGAATCTTTACGATACTCTCGTATACCCAACTTCCGAGGGGCCTATTGTCCCGCACCTGGCGGAACGCTGGGAGGCTTCGCCGGACGGCCTGACATGGACGTTCTATCTCAGAAAAGGGGTGAAGTTCCACAACGGGGACGAGCTCACTGCGGAAGACGTGGCGTTCAGCATGGACCGGCTCATCACCATCGGCGAGGGGTACGGATACCTGTACGCGGGAAGAGTGAAAAAATCGGAGGTGGTGGACGACTACACGGTCCGGTTCCGCATGGCGAAGCCCTACGGTCCGTTTCTCACCACGCTCGTGAAGCTCTACATCGTGAATAAGAACCAGGTACTGGCACATAAAAAGAGCGAAGGTTCGTACGGCGAGTACGGAGATTTCGGAAAAGAGTGGCTGCTCACGAATGACGCGGGTTCCGGCCCCTATAAGGTCAAGGATATGCGTCTCGAGGAGTATCTGCTCATGGAGCGGTTCAACGGCTACTGGGGCAAGTTCGCGGCCAACGCACCCGACGAGGTGAAGTTCATCGGCACGACCGAGCCCGTTACAATCAGGACCATGATGTCCCGCCAGGAGCTCGAGATCTCCGACCAGTGGCAGTCGGTGGAGGCGCTGAAATCCCTCGACGCGATCGAGGGGGTGGACATCGCAACCATGTATCTCGGCACCATGTTCTACTACATGATCCACACGAAGAAACCGCCGACGGACGACGTGCACTTCAGGAAGGCGATGTCGTGGGCGATGGACTACGGCACGGTGATCAAAGACCTGTTCCCCGGCTCCAGGATGGCTCAGGGACCAGTCCCGCCGGGATATCCTGGTCATGACCCGGCCTTTACCAAGTACAGCCGTAACCTCGAAAAAGCGAAGGCCGAGCTGAAGCAGTCGAAGTATTACGGCAAGCTGGATAAGTATCCCGTTGAGGTGCACTGGATCTCAGAGGTGCCGGACGAGGAGAAGGCGGCGCTGCTCTTCATGTCGAACATGTCCGATGTCGGGATCAAGGTGAACATCGTGAAGACCCCGTGGCTCTCCGTCGTGGAAGAGATGAGCAATATCGAAACGAGCCCCAATATCGTCACGGTCTTCGTATCGCCGCACTACGCGGAGGCGGGGTCCCTCCTGGAATCGAGGTACCACTCCAACTCCGCCGCGACGTGGGAGCAGAACGAGTGGCTGCAGGACAAAACGCTCGACAAGATGATCGACGATGCAATATCCACGATCGACAGGGAGGAACGGTTCGCGAAGTACCGTGAGATACAGCAGAAGCTCGACGCAATCTGCCCCTCGCTGTACCTCTTCGAGCAGGCGCAGCGGCAGGCCTACCAGTCTTCCTATGTGAAGTGGTATGCTGCCGAGGGGAAGAGCGTACCGATCATGGGATACGACTTCGCCGCCCGGTTCATCGAAGTCTTTCCGGAGCGCATGAAGTAAGATACGGTCGCGAAGAGGTTTTTCAAGGAGACATACGGGGGAGAGTGCGTTTTTAGGGCTCTCCCCCGATTTTAAAGGCCTATGCACTTTATAAAGTTTCTTGCACGCAGAATAGGACATTCCGTATTCGTAATACTCGGCCTTTCCATACTGGTGTTCCTCATCGCGCGGGTCATGCCGGGCGATCCGGCCCGCATGGCGCTCGGACCGAGGGCCCCCGAGGCCGTGGTACAGCGGTTCAGGGAGGAGCTGCACCTCGACAAGCCGATCTACGTCCAGTACTACTACTGGCTGAGAGGGGCGGTGCAGGGGGACTTCGGGATGTCGCTGTTTACCAAGCGGAACGTTGCGCACGACGTGAAGGAGTTTCTCCCCGCAACGCTCGAGCTCATGGTATGTACAGGCATCATATTCACCGTTTTCGGGATACTGCTCGGGGTGGCGTCCGCGAGGTATGCGAACAAGTGGCCCGATAACGTGGTGAGGGTATTTTCGTACCTCGGGGTCTGCACGCCCGCGTACGTATTCGGCATACTCTTCCTCCTCTTGTTCGGGTATGTGTTCAATCTTCTGCCGACGATCGGGAGGTTGAGCCCGGAGCTCGAGTACCCGGCGCACGCCACCGGTTTCATCACGATCGACAGTATAATTGCGGGTGACTTCAGGGCGTTCTGGGACGGCCTGAAGCACCTCATCATGCCGTCCGTAGCCCTTGCGCTCGGGCCCATGGCGCAGGAGGCCCGCATTACCCGCTCAAGCATGACGGAAAATCTCCAGAGAGACTTTATCGCGCTCGAACGCTCGCAGGCGATCCCGGAGCGGCGTATCATGACGCGCTACCTCATGCGGATCTCGATCATCCCGACTGTTTCAGTGCTCGGTCTGGACTTCGCATCACAGCTCGGGTGGGCCTTTTTAGTCGAGCTCATCTTCAACTGGCCGGGACTCTCGCGCTATGGAATAAACGTAATGCTCCATAAGGACTTGAACGCCATCGTCGCGGTGATCATGATCATTGGCCTCGTCTTCCTCGTGGTGAACATCGTCGTCGATATAATCGTCGCCGGACTCGATCCGAGAATCCGGCTCGGCGCGGAGAGGAGCAAGTGACATGGGGAAGATCGATTTCGCGAGGCGGTGGGAGAAGCTCAAGAAGGCCTGGTACAAGTTCGGGAAGAATCCCCTCTCCATTATCGGCGCCACGATCGTGCTCATCATCCTCCTCCTTGCGGCATTCGCGCCGCTCGTCGCTCCGTACCCGGAGCATGCGGGGAACTACGTCAACTTTCCCGAGGCAAGCAGGCCGCCGAGCTGGAAGCATCTCTGCGGGACCGACGTCTTCGGCAGGGATATTCTCTCGAGGATCTTTTTCGGGTTCCGTTTTTCACTAGGGATGGGGGTTGTCGTCATATCCATCACCGCGCCGGTGGGGGTGACGCTCGGCCTTATCGCCGGATATATGAAGGGGAGCTTCATGGACACGCTGATCATGAGGCTTACGGATATCTTCGTGGCGGTGCCGCCTCTCGTGCTCGCGCTCGCCGTATGCTCGATCCTAAAGCCTTCAGTGTTCAACGCCATGATGGCGATATCGCTTTTATGGTGGCCATGGTACTGCCGGCTCGTGTACGGGATCTCGTCGTCGATACGAAACGAGTTCTACGTGCAGGCGGCGGAGGTTACCGGAGCGAGCAAGATCCATATACTCTTTCGGGAGATCTTTCCGAACTGCTACGGCCCGATCTTTACGAAGCTGAGCCTCGACATGGGATGGGTAATCCTCATAGGGTCGGCGCTGAGCTTCGTGGGGCTCGGGGCGCAGCCGCCCACGCCCGACCTCGGGACCATGGTCGCTGACGGGGGAAAGTACATGCCGGACCAGTGGTGGATCGCGGTGTTTCCCGCGTTCGCGATAATGTTCATCGTCCTCGGATTCAACCTCCTCGGTGACGGGATCAGGGACATGCTCGAGGTGGAGGAGGGGTGATGGCACGGCGGCTTCTTCACATACGAGACCTGCACGTACGGTTCGATGTGTACGGCGGCACGCTGAAGGTTCTCAACGGGGTCAATCTCCATCTCGACGAGGGGGAGAAGGTCGGCCTCGTCGGGGAAACGGGCTGCGGCAAGACGACCACCGCGAAGTCCATCCTCCGCATTCTTCCCATGCCTCCCGCGAAGATCACGGGGGGAGAGATACTACTCGGAAAAGACGATATTCTCAAGATGGGAATACGGCAGCTTCGGGAGCTCCATTCGCACGGTATATCGATGATCTTCCAGGACCCGACCGCGTCGCTCAATCCGGTGTTCACGATCGGGGACCAGCTTACGGACACGATACGCTACTCCACCGTGGAGCAGAAACTCACGAAGCGGGAGACGAAGAAGCGGGCGGTGAGCGCGCTTTCCGATGTTTCACTTCCCGATCCGGTACGGATTCTCGAGAACTACCCGATCCAGCTGTCAGGGGGGATGCGGCAGCGGATCTGTATCGCGATGGCCCTCGCCTCGCGCTCGAGGCTTTTAATCGCGGACGAGCCGACGACATCCCTAGACGTGACGATCCAGGCGCAGGTCTTAAAGCTCCTCGGACGGCTCGTGGAGGAGAAGGACACGTCGACGATTCTCATCACGCACTCTCTCGGCGTGGTGCGCGAGTGGACACAGCGTGTATACGTGATGTACGCGGGGCAGATGGTGGAAACCGCGCCGACGAAAGAACTTTTCCATTCGCCGTTTCACCCCTACACAAAGGGGCTCATGAAGGCGGTTCCCAAGCTCACCGGGGAGGGGGTCGCGCTCGGTATCTCTGGAAGGATCCCGGATTACCTCAATCCGCCCACTGGGTGCAGGTTTCATCCCCGCTGTCCGCATGTCATGGACGTGTGCAGAAAAGAGCGCCCCCCGTATTTCGTAGCCGGTGATACGCACGAGGTGGCCTGTTTTTTATACAGGGAGAAGTGAAAATGGCATACGGTATACTGAAGGTCGAAAACCTGAAGAAATATTTTCATACGAAGCGGGGGACCGTCAAGGCGGCGGACGGCGTCAGCTTCACGGTAAACGAGCGTGAAACCCTTGGTCTCGTGGGGGAATCGGGCTCCGGTAAGAGCACGGTCGCGTATACGATAATGGGCATATACGGGCCCACGGAAGGCAGTATTGTGTTTAGGGGGGAGGATATATCTCACGAAACGGACAAACGGCCCAAGCGATATAAAAAGGAGATACAGATCGTATTCCAGGACCCCGGTTCCTCTCTCAACCCGAGGAGAAGCATCAGGCAGATCCTGGAGCTTCCCCTGCGCGTCCATCGTATTGCCAACGGCGATATCGAGGATAGGGTGGCGAAGCTTCTCGAAATGGTCGAGCTGCCCCG
>JAFGTF010000099.1 GCA_016934265.1 Spirochaetota bacterium | reverse complement strand
GGGTGAAAACGCATCATTTGAGCCCGTATATGCATACGAATGAGATATAGACTCTCGCTATTCATTTGGGAAACAGCCCGTAATAACTATACCAGTTATATGAGAACCGGCACATTATTTTTCTTGAAATAATTTGCGTTTTATGTCATACTACGAACCGACGTTCCATCTTAACTCTACGGAAGCGACTGGTACATCAACAATATTGTGTATTTTTTTATAACAGTACCATTCAGGTTTAAGATTACGGCCGTCGGGCGTATATAAAGATGAATTAGTTATGGAGGCTATTATGAAAGTCCATGCAATCAAGCTGGAATCATTGAAGCATGTATCGATGAAAGACTTCAGTCCGTTCGGGAGAATAATAGGCAGGATTGAAGATTATGACAATAATGTGTATAATCTTCATCCGATGAAACCGATGGAAATTCCGGACAATGGCGTGGATATTGCGGTAAAAGTATATTGGGACCTGCTGCCGTTCGAAAATAAGGGGGAACGATTCTCTCTCGGGATGGTATTCGTAAAACCGAAACCTGAAGGAACGATAATCGATTGGACGGAGTGCCATCCCGACACCTATGAGGTATTCCTTCCTCTCGGCGGCAAAGAGTTCATATTCGTCCTATGCCCAAAAAGCCCGAAACCGGACCCGGACAAAACAAGGGCTTTTTTGATCGGGCCGGATGAAGGTATTCTTCTCGACAAAGGCACCTGGCATTTTCCTCCATATGCACCGTATGGAATAACACCGATCGTCATGCCGAGATACGGCGACCTGGCTGAAATCGCGGGGCCGGTCACAACCGCATTCGGAAAGAAATATGAAACACCTTCTCCCCCGTTCATACGCGGGGCTCTCCATTGTTTGAATACGATATACTACGGAAAAAATTACGAGGGGGAATACAACATTAAGGTCGTATAACCGAATGCAGGGTAAAGCAAAAAAAGCCTGATTCAAATCCTTTAGGGTTTTTTTACAATCTTGTATAGCGCGATTTCACCCTCTGAACAGAACCGGCTGTGCGAAGGCACGCGGCGTTACGATTCAACCGACGGTCGTATCGATATTTTATAAAGCCATACACCATCGATTTTCCTACTTTTCTTGGCCGATCGTATTATGGTATAATGCAACGTTTAAAAAAAAGATCAAAGCGGATTCCATGTACTGCCGAAAACGGAGGAAGAAAAAGGATGCTTAAGAGAATTGAAAACCTCAGGAATTCGGTTTTATCAGCGGACGACAAGACCGTATTCATGGAACGGTTTCTCTATCTGAAACAGGCATATGAGAAGTTCAAAGACGAGCCTGCCGAGATACGACACGCCCGTATCACGAACGAGATACTTTCCAATATCTCCATCGTCGTCGGAAAAGACGACCTGATAGTCGGCCGGGTCAAGGAAGTGGTTCCCACAGAGAAAGACGAAGCCCTGCTGCAGGAGGTATGGGACGCCGAACAGGAGTATTTACCTCCTCCTTTTTTCAATTACGCGGCAAGGCCCGATATCTTCAGCAGAGTCTTCCCGGACCAGGATAGCCCTCTGGGACCGTACACGAGCCTGCCGGTTCCTTCGTTCTACGGCACCGGCGGGCATGTCATTCCGGACTGGGAAGGGCTTCTCAAGAGGGGGATGAAAGGGATCAAAGAGACGGCGGAAAAGAAGCTGCAGACGATACAAGGCGGCGGCCCGAAAGCCGAAAAGCAGAAACGGTTCCTTCAGGCGGCGATAATCAGCGCCGATGCGGTGATCGAATACGCGGGGCGATGTGTGAAGAAGCTCGAGGAGCTGATCGAGAAGGAAGCCGATCCGGACCGCAAGAAAGAGCTTTCGACCATAAGACGAGTCCTGCAAATAGTACCTGCCGGTCCCGCGAAAAGCTTCCATGAAGCGATCCAGTCAATATGGATTCTGGATTTGATACTGCACCAGGTCATAGGGGCGCGTGATTTCACCCTCGGCCGGGCCGATCAGTATCTGTGGCCGTTCTATAAGAAAGACATACAGGACGGCTCAATTGACAGGCAGCGGGCCGCAGAGCTCATAGAGTGTCTTTTTATCAAGTGCAATGAAGTGACAAGCCTTATCTCCCATATGCACGGTTCACCCGTTTTAAAGTTCTCTGTTACCAGGGATATAAAACGGTCCCTCTGTCTCGACAGCATACAGTATTGTACCATCGGGGGCCAAAAACCGGACGGCAGCGACGCCGTCAACGACTTATCCGAGCTTATACTGGAGGCCGCGGACGAGCTTCGAATGAAGCAACCCGTTATAATCGTCAGGTACTTCAAGGAAATAAACCCCCGATTCTGGCTGAAAGCCTGCGATGTCGCCCGAAGGGGGCTGAACACCATAGCTTTTTACAACGACAACGTCATAATACCCGCATACGAACGCTGCGGCATCCTTCACAACGACGCAATGGATTATGCGCAGATCGCGTGCTGTCATCCTGGTCTGCCCGGACGGTCCACCGAGTGCAGGGAATACTGGTTCAATCTCCCGAAGCATCTCGAGCTGGCGTTAAACGATGGTTTCGACCCGAAAGCCGGACTCCAGACCGGACTCCGCACGGGAAAAGCAGGCGGTTTCAAAACCTTCTTTGAGTTTGCCGAAGCAGTCAAGGCTCAGACGACGTACCAGGTGGAGAAAGTGATAGGCGAGATGGGTGTATTTTTCAAACGGTATTTCGAGCTGAAACCCTTCTCCTTCGAATCGCTTTTAATGAAGGATTGCGTCGAGATGGCTATGGATTACAAAGACTTCGACAGAAATCCTCCCACCGGGACCGGCTATATCTATATCGACTGCCTCGGCGGAGGATTGGCGACGGTCGCCGACTCGCTTGCAGCCGTTAAGAAGCTGGTCTTCGAAGAAAAGAGAATGTCGCTCGCACAACTCAATGAAATCCTGAAAAAGAACTTCGAGGGACATGAAGCGCTTCGTCTCGAACTGATGAACAGATTCCCCAAGTACGGAAACGACGACGACTATGTTGACTCCATCGCCGTCGATATTGCGGAGTCCTTCGTCCGTACGGTTATCGAACAGAAAAATCCCTATCTCGGTCTCAGCTTTCCGTCAATCTATTCGTACCACAGTTATGCCTGTCACGGAGCCGTAACCGGCGCCACACCCGACGGGAGAAAGGCGGGCGAGCCGGTCAGCGAGAACCAGCAGGCGGTAAACGGAATGGATAAAAGCGGACTGACGGCGCTTTTCAACTCAATGGCGAAGCTGAAACCAGTATTCCGGTTCACCCCCAGCGGCGGGAGCACTATATCCATTCACCCCTCCGGTGTAACCGGCTCGAACGGCTCGAAGATCATGTCAAACCTGATCGAAACCTACTTCGAAAAAGGCGGGCTACACGTACAGACGAACATCATCGACAGGGACACGCTTGTCGATGCCAAGCGGCATCCCGAAAAACACAGGGAACTGCTCGTGCGGGTAACGGGATACAGCGCGTATTTCGTCACATTGAGCCCGGAATGTCAGGACTTCATAATCGAGAGAGCCACACATACCGCAGGTGTGTAATAGATGGTAAGGCGTTTGAAATGCCCCTTTCGATTGGATAGCACCGGAGGTGGGAAAACGTAACTGGATTTACGGGTGACAAACGGCGGACAAGATTGTAATCACTACCCCGAACCGTTTGACGACGTGGGAGGAGAAACGGTTTTTCGATAACGGCGCATCACATGGTTCCCGGAATTCAAAGGTAAAGATCCGATCCCATGCCGCTCAAATGCTTCTCGAACTCCTCTTTCGAAAGGAACGATTTCTGGGTACCCGTACTGAGGGTCGAAAGCGCCGCATACAGGCCGGCGTATGTCATTGATTTCAGGAGATTGCCGGTAACGACATAGTGATACGCAAGACTCCCGATGTAGGCGTCTCCCGCGCCCGTCGTGTCCTTTGTCTCCACTTTCACCGCCGGTACGGTTTTGATATCGTCCCCCCGGGCGAGCATCGATCCCCTTTCGCCGAGCGTAACTATGACGGTTTTAATCCCCTCTTTTAAAAGAGCTTTTGCCGCCTGCGCGACCTCCTCCTCAGTCGACGCGGGCATACCCGTAATCGTTTCGAGCTCCGTTTCGTTGGGGATGAGGATTTCAACGGTGCGTATACGTTCGTAATCGAGCTTTCGGCCCGGGGCTGGATTCAGTATTACGGGAATGCCGTTTCGGTTTCCGAACCACACGGCATGGTATACCGTTTCGACCGGCACCTCAAGCTGAAGGAGTATGAGATCGCAGCTCTTCAGTAAGTCGGAAGCTTTATCAATGTCTTTATCCGCGAGGTATTGGTTCGCCCCTTTCACGATGAGTATATAGTTATCGCCCGACTCGTCTACGAATATCGGCGCAACGCCGTTGGATACCTTTTCAACCGGCTCCACAAAGGTCGTATCTATGCCGAATGAGGCGAAGTTACGCTTTACCTCCCTCCCGAAGAGGTCGCCGCCGACCTTCGTTACCATACATACGTCAGCGCCAAGCTTTGACGCCGCAACCGCCTGGTTGGCCCCCTTGCCGCCGAATCCCATGTCGAACGACGGCGCATCTATCGTTTCCCCTTTTTTAGGCATCCTGTGAACATTCGTGATGAGGTCTATCATGTTGCTCCCCACGACCGCTATCCGTGGCCTCTTCTTCATGTACGACATCCTCCCTTAGAGAATCATCCTGAAAAATCGTTTATTTTTGCCTCTCTTCTACGGTACTGATCCCCGGGAGGCAACCGCCGTATATTTGTTTGATGAAATCTGTATGGTGATTATTCGTACCCGTCCGCCGTCCTTTTTACGGCAGGCTCGGAAGAAGGAAAGGCCCTCCGACTCCCCATCACGACCCCAATCACCGATCAATCGTTCGTATCGATAAGGTCGCGAACTACGCTGCTTTTATTCCCGTACGGCGTTCCAAAGACCCTACCCCTTGACCGCGCCGAACGTCAGTCCACGGACGATATATCGCTGCATGAAAATCGCCAGCAGTATACCCGGAATTGCAGCGATCGAGGCCACAGCCAACAGCTCACCCCATGAAATCCCCGCGCTCCCGATATAATCCTGTAACACGAGCGGCAGTGTCTGCACATTGCTACGCGTAAAGATTGAGGAGAACATGAGCTCATTCCAGGAAAAGATGAATGCGAACAATGAAGCGACCGCGATACCGGATTTCGCAAGCGGCACGGCGATCTTGAAAAAAACCCGGAAGCGGCTGAATCCGTCCACCATCACCGCCTGTTCCAGTTCCAGCGGGATATCCTCGAAGAATCCCTTGGTGATCCAGATGCAGAAGGGAAGGTCGAAGAACAGATGGCTGATGAAGAGCACCCAGTACGTGTCGAGTATGCCTACTGTCTTGAAGATGAAAAACAGCGGCAACACACCGATAACGGGAGGGAGGAACAAAATCGAAAGAATGAAGAATGATATCTGATCCCCCCCCGGCTTATATCTCGCGAGCGAATAGGATGCAGGAATAGCGATCGCCATTGTCAACATGGTGACGACCACACTGATGAGTAGGCTGTCCTTTATCCCCTTGGTCAGCCTGCCCTTTGCGGTGAATCCGGTTGTCGTACCGGTTTTTTCCCCACCGAATGCGCTGATATAGTTCCCCAATGTCGGCTCTTTCGGAAAGAGCGACGGTGCAACATCATAGAATTCGGACTGGGTTTTAAAGGAACCGCCGAATATGAAAACCACCGGAAACAGAAAAACCGCCAGAATTATGACGATCGCCACGTAGCGGATCACCCGTACAATTGTCCTTCCCGACCGCCTTTTCTCGTCGGTCTGTATCACTTTAGCCATGGTGCCTGCTCCTATACTACTTTTTTACTAGTTGTATACTTTAAAAATACATTGGCGAGTAAAATCATGAAAATGATCTGAATAACACCTGCGCTCATCGCATACCCGATGTCAAAATGTTTCATGCCTATATAGTATGTGAAGAGGCTGAGAGATTCCGTCGCCACGCCCGGGCCGCCCTCCGTGATAATAAAAACGGGATCGAATATCTTAAAGATAAAGATCGTCCTAAGCAGGATTATTAAAAGGAACATCGGTTTCAGCAACGGCAGCGTCATCTTCCAGAACACCCTGAACGGTGCGGCCCCATCGACATCCGCAGCCTCGTAAACCTGCTGCGGAATCGATTCCAGGCCCGCGAGCAGCACGAGAGCGACGAACGGTGTCCACTGCCACGTATCGACAATGAAAATCGAGAACAACCCCCAGAATCGGTTGCTCTGTATCCATAAAGGGCCTTGTATATTTAAAAGACCGAGGTAGTAGTTTACCAGCCCGAATTCGTTGTGGAGCAGTAATCTCCAGGTGACGCCGATAACGACCGGCGCGATCAGAACGGGGATCAGTAACAGCCCCACCACGAGTGAGCGCAGCCTGAAATTTTCCCGCAACAGCAACGCAATACCGAGCCCGAGAATCGACTGGACGAATATCCCGATAACCATCAGGGTGATCGTATTCGAAAATGCGTTCCAAAATCTGCCGTCACGAATGAGTATCCAGTAATTCTTCAACCCGACGAACCGGGGCGGAGCAGGTACGCTCAGCTTCCACGCCCTGAAAGAGTTGATTATCATGAAGAACAGCGGCCCCACGGCTAGAAGAAGAAGTATGACAAACGCCGGCAAGACCATGGCATACGCCACCCTCTTTCTCCCGTCCAAGAATAAACCCTTTGGTTGTAATGATACATCCGTATTCATACCGTTTCTTTTCATATTAGGCAAACCTTACGAGTTTTTAATAAATCCGATACGACCTCTCTGCAATCCGATATCCTTTTATTGGCCGGCCGGCATGATTTTGTATGTTCACACCGGCCGCCTGTCTTCTATAAAAATCGATGGTGCATATGTACTACGAACAACCGCCACTCTCCCCGCGTCTAGATGAGGCCGAGCTCCTTCCAGACTGCGGTAAGGTTCTTCCAGATGACCTTCTGGGTGTCGATTCCGAGCGATTCGCTTGTTGCGGCCCATTCTTTGGCACATTTGTCCAAAGCCGCTTTTACCGTCATATCGCCCGCCAGCGCCGCCTGAATGGCAACCGCGAGTGAATCCATGTATTCGGCAGAACCGGGGATACTGAGATCCGGGTACCCGTTTTCCAGCGCGTCCTTTATCGCCTTGAGATAGATCTCGCAATCCTTGACCGGAACGTCGGACCCCGCAAAATTCGAGAGGTACTTGGCAAGATAGTCCGGTGCGTTTATATGCGAATACCGGAACGGATCCTCGCCGGTTCTCGGGTCGAAACAGAAATCGATACTCTTTTCCGCGCTCATGTAGGAAATAACCCACATGGCTTCCGCCGGATGCTTGCATGTCTTCGGAATACACATGACCCTTCCGTACGGGAGCGGGTTCTTGAAATAGAGGTTTCCATCCATCATCGTGCCGGGAACATGCGACATGCCGATCTTCCCCGGGATCTTAGACTGGGCCTTATCCCAGCTGAACTTGAAGAGATCGGTCCACAGCAGCATGGACGCGATATTACCGCCGAGAAAGCTCCCCTTTATTTCTGAATAGCCGTAGGTGAGAATCCCCTCGGGTGCATATTTCATGAGATACTTGATATCCTCCAGGGCCTTAACCCCGGCTTCGGAATTGATCATCGGCTTGAGGTCTTCGTCAAAATAAACCCCGCCGTATGAGGCGAAGTGGTCGATAAACTCATAAATACACCAGAACCGTGAAAGCATCATCCCGGTTCCGTAGAAATCCTTGTCGAGGGTTTTCCCCGCGAGTTTCTTGCCGGCCTTTCTGGTAAAGAACTCGGCGAAATCCTTAACCGCTTCCCAAGTCTCCGGGACACCGAGCTCATATCCGTACTTCGCTTTGAAATTCGCCTTCTCGGTTGGGTCTTCGACGAGATCTTTGCGATAGTAGAATATGTGTATATCCCCATCGTACGGTACGCTGTACGTTTTCCCGCCGTATTCGCAGTACAGTTTCCTGAAGGAGTCCACAATATCATCCATTTTCGGATCCCGTACACCGAGGTAGGGGTCGAGCGGTATGATATATCCGTTGTTGGCGAATTCGGGAAGGTATCCGGGCGGATAGATTACGATATCGAACGCCCCCGTGCCTGCTATGAACTCATTGACGAGTTTCGGGTAGACGTCGACCTGTGAGACGGGGTTGACGACCACTTCGATTCCCGATTTCTCTTTGATCTCGTCCTTGAACAGCTCAAACGGCACGATGTTGATCCCACCGTCGACGAACACATTGATCTGTGTTCCCGGCGTTATCGCCGGAACTTCGACCGCCTCTTCCTCGACGGGGGCTGCCCCCTTCTTCTTCTTCCCGGATCCCATCAGAACAAGAGAGGCTGCACATACGAGCACACATAAAATCAGCAATGTCTTCTTCATTTACTACCTCCTTTGTTAGGTCTGTTTTTTATTCTCCGAAACCGTTTTCGTATTTTTTTCTCCCCCTTTCGGCGTTTTTTGTCGAACAATCGATATCGTCAGAGAAGCCTCTCTCCGGTATCCGGATCGAACAGGTACAGATGCGTATCATCGAACAGACACCATAGACGCGCACCGGTCTCATAGTGGGTCGCATGCTTGAGCTCTATCAATACCCTTTCCCCTGAGCAATCCAGAGAGAGATACCCCATTTCCCCCTGGTACTCGTAGGAAAAAACGACCCCCTCGAACGCACCCGGCATGTCTTTTGCCGCCAGCGAGATGTGCTGAGGCCGTACACCCATGATGATCTTACGATCTACATAACTCGATAGCTTCTCCCCTCCTCTTTTCGGAAGCGGAAAGCGTATTTCCTTGCAATTCAGCCGGTGCCGGCCGCCGTCTGTGCGAGTCAGAATCCCTTCGATGAAGTTCATCGGCGGCTCCCCGATGAAATCGGCGACAAACAGATTCGCCGGTTCCTCATAGAGCTCTTCCGGGGTTCCGAACTGCTGTATCTCTCCCTCGTTCATTACGACGATACGATCCGACATTGCAAGCGCCTCGAGCTGATCATGAGTAACCAGGATAACGCTGAGGCCGTTCAGCTTCTGAATCCTGAGCACGCGCGTCCTGAGATCGATCTTCTGCTGGGCGTCCAGATGCGAGAAGGGCTCGTCCAGAAGGTAGAGGGAAGCCCCCCTGATAAGCGCGCGTCCCAACGCCACCCTCTGCTGTTCGCCGCCGGACAGTTCGGTCGGAGTCATATTCATATACGCTTCCAAATCCAACAGCGACAGTATCGAATTCACCTTTTCCGTTATCTCTTCGCCCTTGAACCCCCGTACCTCGAGAGGAAACGACAGGTTGCCCGCTACCGTAAGGTGCGGATACAACGCATAGCTCTCGAAAGCTAGTGCGACATCCCTGTCCCTCGCGCGGATGTGATTGATCTTTTCACTGTCCAGCAGGATACTACCGCTCGTAATATCCTCTAGTCCGGCGATCATCCTGAGAGTGGACGACTTCCCGCAGCCTGAAGGGCCGACGATACTGATAAACTCCTTGTCCTTCATGCTGAAGGAGACGCCGCGCACCGCCTTCACCTCGCCGTAGTTTTTATACACATTTTCCAATATCAGCTTATCCATTTGCCTTCCCGAGGATCGTAATTAAATCGCCCTTATCATCGAAGATATAAGAATTCTCAAGGTTAAAGCGCACCTGGACGGTTTCACCGATGGTGAATCTATGCATCCCGTCGAGCTTGACCTTATACGTCCCTTCCCCGATCTTAATGGAGATTACCGTATTCATGCCGTACCGCTCGAACGAGTAAATCTCCGTTTTCACCGCCTCTTTTGACGGCCCCGATACGAGCTTGAGGTTATACGGCCTGACGCCTAAAACCGCACTCCCTTCAGCCACATTACCCGGAATACCCAGATCGATGCCGTCCACCGAAAAGAAAGACCTCCCCGCTTTCTTAACGACAGTTCCGGGGATCAGGTTCATTGGAGGATCGCCGATCAGCTTTGCAATAAATGTATTTTTCGGTTTCTCGTATATCTCTTCCTTGCTCCCGTACTGTTCCACCCTTCCCTTGTTTAGAATGACGATATGGTTGCCGAGGCTGATGGCCTCCTGCCAGTCATGAGTGACATAAACGGTAGAGAGCTCCAGGGACTCCTGGAGATGTTTGAACTCTCCGATCATACGATGACGCAGCTTTGCATCGAGGTGCGCGATCGGCTCGTCCATGAGGTAGAGGTCGGCAGGTTTGATCATGGCCCGTCCCAGAGCAACCCTCTGCCGCTGTCCCCCGGAAAGGTTGGCCGGTTTCCTGTCGAGAAACGCCGCTATACCGAGTAACCCGGCGATACGTTCGACTTTTTCCTTGATAAGACTCTTCTGGAGCTTCAGCGCCGAAAGAGAGCTCGCAAGATTGTCGTATACGCTGATATGAGGATAGAGGGCATACGTTTCAAAGACCATAGACATGTTTCTGTCTTTCGGCTCCAGGCGATTGATGACGCGTCTATTGAACACGACCTCTCCGGAAAGCGGCACCTCAAGCCCCGCTATTATCTTGAGTGTCGTCGTCTTCCCGGCCCCCGACGGTCCGAGAATGGCGAGAATCTCGCCCTTTCTGGCGACAAGATTCAGGTCACGCAAGGCCTCGACTTTCCCGAACTTCTTGTGAATGCCCCGTAAGACGAGGAGCCCATCAGTTGAACTACCTTGATTGTTTGCCATTTTCTCCCTGCAGAATCAAAAGGATTAAAGTTCCCGCGCACACCATTTTACTATATTTCCGAAATATTTACTCGTATATTCCCATTCCAGAAACGACGGTGTTGCACCGTGATGCGCACAGTCGGCTGCGGAAGCGACCGACCGTCCCTTCCCGTAATCCCACGCGACCAGGAACGGGTCGTTCTCATACTCCGCAATCTGCGCTATCACCGTCGCCTGCTTCTTCGCCGTCAATCTGTTGTAGGAGACGAACCAGCCGCCCCACTTCTCGGGTATGCCGGTCAGTATCGGATGATCCTGCCTGATCACCTTCGGAATCACTCCCTCGGGGCATTCCACCCTGTCGTCTCCTATTTCAAGCGTTACCGGAAGCAGCTTCTCAACGGCGGTTCGCCTGTACATTCCTTTTCCATGAATACCGGAATAGGAGAGATAGCCGCCGAACATGACGAATCCCCCTCCTCCGGAAACATATTTTTCCATCTCGATGAGCCTGTTCGGCGTCCTCTCCCCCGCGTAGCACTTTTCGGAAATCAAAAGCGTCGAGCTCCCGACGTCACTGACCACGATAACGTCATACCCCTTCATCTCGTCGGCGGTCCATGGGAACTCCTCCGCCACCTTTGTCGTCGGGATATAATCGTAGTCAAAACCGTTATCCTTTAAAGCCTTTATGAGATAGTGGCCGTGCTCGAAATATTTCCCGATCGCGAACTCGTCCCATCCTTTGTAGATCTTCGTCAGACTGTAGATCCCCTCTCCTGCAAAAAGTACCTTGATCTTTTTGGCCATTATACTACCTCCCTTTCTATGAGTTGTCAGCTTCCAGCCCGAATCCTACAGGCTCTCGATATGTTTCCGCATGGATTCGGACTTCTTCTTGTCGAGATACCCACCTCTGACGGTAAATTCTACAAACCCTTCGGGAGAGATCTCCCTCACATTGCCTTTTTTCTTTTCCGCCGTATACCCCTCGGGGTCGCAGGTCGCGGGTAGAATGCCCATGACTTCACGGTTTCTGCTCTTCAATATCCATCGCGAATGATGGTCGAGCTCCGAAGTTTTTTGACTTACAATGTCCGCCGAACCGTCCTCGTGAAGCTGCATGAAATGGGCCCACCCGTCGCCGTCCGTCTTCGGATTATTGATGAAGAAGACTATCTCCGGGAAGTATTCGTCCTCCGGCCTTATGATTTGGGTCGGCGTGGGATCGACCTTCAACTTCTCGAGGAAATCGAGAAAGCGCTTCGACGGCTTCACATGGTCCGGGATGCTCGTTCGAAGCAGCATGCTTTCCTTGTTCCAGTCTGCGGTCTGGATAAGCCTGCCGTTTCGTGCAATTGCAAAGTTGAAATGACACATGTACATGAGCTCCATCGGGTATCTCGACATGTTTTCAATACGAATCGATACCTCCGTCAGCGCAGAGTTTTCGTAGAGCTTGACAACGGGTTTTGCAAGATACGCATCACCGAACGCCCTGTTGTATTCGTAGACCCCGGTCACTCCCATATACCGGCCGCCCTCGTCATCTCCGAATACGAGAGAGGCCTCCCGATAGTCCGCATAGGGAAGCTCTCCATGCAGAGGATGGTTGTCCTCCGGGCCGGGACATCCCATTCTCAGGGCGCCGCAGTGCATCATGAGGCAGCCGTAGGAATCGAGGAAGGAACCGACGTTTCTCGGACTGGAAAAAAGAGACTTCATGGCGAGGCTGCGCCCGCCGAACACCGCATCCCATATCTGCTGCCCCTTGTACGGCAGGACTATGATGTGTCCCCCCTCATTCGCAACCTTGACCGCATGCACTCCGCTGGGGTAGCAGAACGTGGATACTTGTAAACTCCCGTACGACGAAAACGGTTTTTCCGCCTCCGTGAAGAAACCCTTTTTCAGGGCGACGGTCCCCTTGTCACTCATATGTTTCCCCTTTGCAATGTTTTTCCGCCTCACTGCACGCAGTACAAAAACGACACTCGACCGTTTGAACGTATCACATCGCGTCGTCTATCCAGGAACGTACCGTGATTACGAACAAAATCTGTTACAATTCTAACTTTTCCTACAATCCCTGTCAATCATAAATGTTGTTTTTCGCAAAATTATTTTCATTTAATTACAAAAATAATCTTTTTTTATCGAAAACATTATTCTCACTTTTCAAACACTCATTTCAGGGATCGAGGCCGTAGTACAGACCGATAACCAGAGCGGTATCGCCTCATGAAAGAGGTAACTGGTAGAAGAAGAGTGTAAAACAGCACGGTATTCAGACCGCCGATTTATAGATTACTGAGACGCTCTTTCTTCCGTCCATCTTGGCGACGAGCGGCGCTTCGGTCCTCACGTGCACGAAATGCTTTGTCCTATTCACCACAGTACGGCTCTTCAGCCACTCCCAGTCGATGAAATCCACACCCGACCTGTGGGAAATGTCGAAATACCCGATGTTCATGGAAGTGACGTTATGAAAGAAGTGCGATCCCAGCGACGGATCGACGTGAAAATCAGACAGCTCGACCTCCACGATGATCTTCGCGTTCGATATATGCGACCAGTCCACGGGGATGCCGAGCCACCGGTCGGAGCTTCCCCATCTGCCCGGGCCGATAAGGAGGTATTTTCTTCCGTCCCTCTTCATCACCCCGTTCAGCCGGTCGAGCTCCTGCCTCATCTCAACGGTCTTCGATCTGTCCCAGTTGTCGAGGTCCACGAAGATCAAATCGGAAAGCCCGTCCACCTTGCCGTTCCCGACGGAGTGTTCGGTATAGAGCATAAGCTCATCTTTTTTCAACTCCTCGAGGTTGAGGCTGTATTCCTCGAGATTTCCGAGAAGCGGCTTGATCTGCAGCACGTAGAAACTGGGCCTGCCGTCCGGCTCCGGCTCGAGGTCGACGGCGAATTCGATTTCTACGGGTGTACCCATCGCGCTCTTCACGATCTCGAGAAGCTGCCCCAGCACCTGTGCGAGCGGGAAATAACCGTACTTCAAGATATGGGCGAAGTTCACCACGATAGGGCCGTTCACCGAATTTCCGGCCTTAAGCCTGCTGTTCTGCTGGTCCCACGTGGAAACGCAGTAGTGGAACAGCCTGTCCCCCGCCGCATCAGTAATCGGCAAACGCACAAGGGTCGCGTCGTCCCCCCGGGCGAGGGAACCGGTGTTCTTCGTGAGGTCCAGCGCGAAATAACTCTCCTGTGAGCTTTCGAGCTGCTCCTCGGGAGTCACGAAATCGAGCTTTGGATAGACCGGGCAGAAACGGTGCGCTTTTTCCCCGTCGATCACGTGCCTGCCGAGCCCGTAGCCGATTACCGCGATACCGTCTTCCGGCTTTAGGTACGCGACCGGATAGTAGTTGTACGACTGCACAACCCCTGCGATGTGAGGATAGTAGAAATCCCCGTGCTGTCTGCCCACGATCCCCTGTATCAGCACCGCCATCTTCTCCTCACCCACCTTATAGTTGATCGCATCGAAGTATGCCTTGGCCCTCTTGGAGCAGACGGAAACATACACGAGCTTGACCGCCTCCTCTAGCTGCCTGAGGCGAACTGCGGAATCCGGGTGATTGTTTGGAAGAAGATACGTATCGTAGATACCGGAAAACGGCTGTGTGAGTGAATCCTCGAACATACCTGAGGACCTGACCGAGAGAGGGACCTTCGCATACTCGATAAACCGTGCCAGCCTGGATCTCAATCCCTCGGAAAGCTGCGCTTCGAGAAAATGCTTTTTGACTTCTCCGTAATCTTCCTCGTACAGAAACAGGTCGGACAGCCCGTTTTTTTCCACGAACCAGTCATACTCTTCGGTCCCGATTATGGCGGTACGCGGAATCTTCACATGCACGTCCGACTCGATTTCCGTGAATTCAAAGTTCTGGGTCAGCATGTGCAGAAAGGCGGTACCGCGTCCCTTTCCGCCGAGCGATCCTTCCCCGAGTCGGAGCACCCTGCTCTCCTCCCTGATGAGCGAGGGATCGTAATAGACGGCCCTGCCGCGTATCTTGCTGTCCTGGACTTTGCGGAACACCTCAATGAGATGCTGCCGGAACACCGCGCAGTCCGGGAAGTCGCTGAACTGGACCGGCTGTATATTCTTCGCCATCTGGATCTCACCGCGAGCCATGAGCCACCCGGAGAAATTGTTCCTGCTTGCGTGGTATACGAGCGACTCGTCCGGGACGGTGGAAAGAAGCTGCTCCAAGTCCCCAATCGTCTGCGCCCGGCCGATCTCCTTCCCCTTTTCGTTTCTGAATACGAAATCGCCGAACCCGAGCTTTTTCAGGATGAATTCGGTGAGGTCGCGTGAGAGGCTCTCGGAGTTCTTGTTCAAAAAACTCACCTGAAGGTTTTTCGTAACCGCCTCGTTGCCCGGATCCGAGGATTGAATGAGAATGGGAATATCCCCAACCACGTTTCTACTATACTCCACGAGCTGCACTCCCGCCTGCGGGTCCTTTTGCCCCTCTCTCGGAAACGAGATGTCCGAGATGAGACAGAGCAGGTAGTCGCTGTACTCGTCGATTATTTTGATCGCCTCCTCATAGCTCTCCGCCATCAGCACCTTCGGTCTCGTACGCATGCGAAGCAGCTTTTTCATTTCGTCGAGGTGCTCGTCCGCGATGATCCGCTGGGTCTGTTTCATGATCTCGGTATAAAGGGTGGGAAGATAGCTCGAGCAGTAGCGTATCGAATCCTCGACGAGGAGGATGACCCGGACGAGGCCGATCTTCGTGTCCTTGATCACATTGAGCTTGTCCTCGATATACTTGATCATCACGAGGAATATCTTCGAGTCGCCGTTCCAGACGAATATCTTGTCGAGATCCCTGTGCGAGTCCTTCCGGTCGGCCAAAAGACCGATCTCCGTATTGTCGTTCAAAAGAAGCAGTATCGGAATGGACGGCTTTATCGCCTTGATTTTTTCGGCGAGCTCAAACGGGCTTACGCCGTCAATGCGCATGGTGAGGATGACCATATCGAAGCTTCTGCGCTCAAGCATATCGAGCGCCTCTTCCGCAAAAGTGACGCTCGTAATCCTCGGGGCATTGGAGAGGTTGAGCTGGTAGTACTCTCCGAAGATCTTCTCCGTGAGCTTATCCTCCTCCTCGAGTATGAAGGCGTCGTATATCGAGGCGACCAGGAGGATCTCGCGAACCCGGAACAGCATCAACTCATGGTAGATTTCGTGATCGGTCCTGTTCTGTCTGATCAGCTCGGTCAGCTTCCGCTTCACCATACCGGCTCGCCCTTGAACGTGGTTTACTCCCGTTTTTATCGTTCCCGTCTAATAGAAAGAAGAGGCTTTCGGGAATGTCTATTTAGAGTATAAGTGGAAACAGGAAAATAGACAATATGATGTAGCCTCCTCACATGCTGAGCCGCGGTTTTCAAATCCGTATGACAGAATCGACTCATACAAGCAGGGGGCCTGTATGAAAATTCTACTCAATGCAGGGCTCTATATAAACAAAAGCGGTCTATATCATAACGATATATATCATAACGATATATATCGTCATACTCAGGGAGAACGAACGGCCGACAGCAAATGATCGACCGCTTTGAGGCCGGAAAAATCGTCACCGATCCTGCCTCATCGGGCAGGTATCCTCGGTCGGCATACTGCCGCGGCTGAAAAAATGGCGCTCCGGGGTCAGACGAGCCCTTGGTCAAGCATCGCATCCGCCACCTTCCTGAAACCGGCGATGTTTGCGCCGTTGACGTAATTGCCCGCTGTACCGTATTCTTCCGCGGCTTCCCTGCAGTTGTCGTGG
>JAFGTF010000098.1 GCA_016934265.1 Spirochaetota bacterium | reverse complement strand
TTCGCTCTAATATATTGATATTAAAGTAGTTATACGATTATTAAAATCAATTAACCGGACAGCAGTGATAATTCGTTTCATTTGATGCCTCCCAGTAACGATGATAGCTGAAAATAAAAATAATGTCAAGTATTTTAGATAATGCAAGTAAAAAATTATGTAAATTATAAAGATAAGAATTTATCATAGCTATAAGTATCTAATGAAATACCGAGATGGTCTGTAAACGTTCGGCGAAAAATGATAGAGTACGTTTCAAGAAACTTGAATCCACAGTATCATCTTGTCATTCCGGGCCAACACATACAGGACCTTTACCGCAAGGCATTTTTTACATACTTTATATATATAGAAGAAAGATGTTTTTCTGGTAGTACGAACAGCGGGGGACTATCTAAGGATATGTGGATAAAAGTTTTTATTATCATTATAGTTGTATTCGTAGTAGGAATCGTACTTTTCGGCCTCTTCGGCAGGGTCCGTCTCGACAGGGAAAACGATACTCTCGTCGAGGCGCTCATCAAAGGTGCCGAAGAGAACTCCGAACGTGTTTTTCACACGAAGGACCTCGATGGTCTTCCCTCTCCCGTGATAAGGTATCTCTCTCATGTCCTTGTGGAGGGACAACCGTATGTAAGAACGGTTCGCCTCGAGCAGAAGGGGGAGTTTCGTTTGGGAGGCAGGGACGCGTCCTGGAAGCCGTTTCGAGCGACGCAGCATTTCACGGTCGATCCGCCGGGATTCATCTGGGAGGCGAAGATAACGGTGGTTTTTCCTCTGTCCGCGAGGGTCGTGGATATGTATGTGGACCGGAAAGGACTGCTGCGGGCGAAGATCCTATCGGTTTTCACTGTCGTAGAGGCGGGACCAGGACCCGAAATGAACGAGGGAGAGCTGTTGAGATATCTCGCCGAGTCGGTCTGGTTCCCGACGGCCCTGCTGCCGGGCGAAGGGGTCTCGTGGACCCCGATGGACGAGCGGTCCGCGCGTGCTTCCCTTACGCATGAGGGGAACACGGTATCACTGGTGTTTTATTTCAACGACAGGGACGAGGTCGAGCGGGTATACGCGGAGAAGAGATTCCGTAAGGTGAACGGCTCGTTCGAGCCTGCCCCCTGGACGGGCCGGTTCGGCAACTACGGGGAGAGAAACGGCATGCTTATCCCGCTCGACGGGGAGGTCGCATGGAACCTGCCGGACGGGGACCTCGGTTACTGGCGCGGTCGGATAGAAGAGATCGAGCACCGGCCGTAACAGGGGCAGCCGGGAATTAGTATCAGTATGTCCCGAATCCTTGCTGCGAGTTATTTGTCCTATGCCGAAGTCTGACCACTAAGAGTGCGCGCTAAAACGCGCACTCTTTTGCAGAAAGCTTTCGCATGCCTATCTTTTCATGACAAATTTCTTTTCGCTTTCAGCACCCAGTGTTGTATTCGATACGCGCCCATGAGGCTCGGTATTCACTCAATAGAAGCCCTGGCCGGCGCCCGGATTTATGTCCTTTATCATCATCGTTCCGGCGGCGGTACCGTCGCTTATCCACGGCTCGGTTGCACAAGTTTCAGTCCCTGCCTTAAAAAACAGAACACCGCCTGCGTCAGTAAGAAAGCCTGGGCATGAGTGGGATGAGCCGACATAAATGTCCTTTACAAGCACCGTGCCATCGGCCGTGCCGTCCGATTTCCATAGCTCAGTGCCGTTTTCTCCGTCATCGGCCCCGAAATAGAGGGTCCCATTCACATTCGTAATATAGCTTGGATATGAATTTGCTGCATCGGGGTTGATGTCCTTTACAAGTACCGTGCCATCGGCCGTGCCGTCCGATTTCCATAATTCATAGCCGTATGTTCCATTCTGGGCCCTGAAGTAACAGGTCCCGTTCAAACCGCAAAAGTACATGGGAGACGAGCTGTTGTTAGTGCCGGTGTAGATATCCTTTACAAGAACAGTTCCATTGTACGTGCCGTCCGTTTTCCAGAGCTCCCAACCGGTTGTACCATCCGTGGCATCGAAAAATACGGTACCGTTAACATTCGTGAGGTACCCGGGGGACGAGCTTCCGTCGCCTTCGATTATGTCTCTCAGCATTGTGGTACCCTCTTCGGTACCGTCGCTCTGCCACAGCTCCATACCGTTTGTACCGTCATTGGCGCTGAATAAAAGCGTCCCGTTCAAATTAACGAATTGTGCGCAATCCGAGCCTGCCCCGGTGTTGATGTTGATATCCCTCACCATCACCGTGCCGATCTCTGTACCGTCTGACTTCCACAGTTCCTCACCGTTTGTACCGTCGTTGGCCCGGAAAAATATAGTTCCGTTTACATTCGTCAGGCCATACGGGTTTGAATCTCCGCCCCCCGGGTTGATGTTCTTTACCATCACCGTACCGTCGGCCGTGCCGTCTGATTTCCCCAGCTCCGCGCCGTTTGTGCCGTCAGTGGCCCTGAAGTAAACCGTTCCGTTCAAATAGGCGAAGTACTCGGGATACGAATTTTCGCTGCCGGGGTTGATGTTCTTTACCATAACCGTACCCGCCGCGATCCCATCCGTTTTCCATAACTCATATCCATTCGTGCCTTCACTGCCGGGAAAATAGACGGAAAAAGAAAACGGCGCCAGGGTTGTCCCCGACCCGCCGCCGGCAGTACACCCGATAATTACCGCTGCAAAGCCAAAAAGAAGTACCGGAATGATCATTCTTTTAATGATGGTCATGATAGAGTCCTTTCGTAGAGTGTTCAGGTATCTTGCCGGAAATGCCGCATGAGATGCGTGCTTAGGAATCATAAATTTTCCCTGACCGCCGACAAATCATCACATCATACTTCGACATTAACGCCTGTCAATAAAAATCATGATAATTTACTAATAAATTCATGACAAAATGGGGGCGGGCATACAGACTGAAGTAACAGTGCGGCTGAAACGCGGGAGAGTTTACATGCGCATGTGGTTCCCCGGCCTGCGGTAAGTACTGAAAAGGCATGAAATAACGGTTGGAAACCTGGAATTCAGAGATAAACGAGTGGCAGGTGCATAATCTCTGAGGCGTGTGTCCTGAGTCGAGGCTGTAGGATTGCTTTGGAACTGTAGAGTTACTCTGTCATGCTATCCGAAAGGCAAAAAACATCGGTCTTTTCATGAGTACGCCTCTTTTCGCGTAACGCACGAAAGGATCGTTACTCGACCGGGATTACCACCGGGTGGCCCTTGCACTCCTCGAGCATCACCTTCACGCCGTATACCTCCTCGATCATGCCGGGCGTAACGTCGTTGATGGTGCCGTAGGAGAGGATCTTTCCGGACTTCATGAAAAGGAACCTGTCCGAGTAGCGGAGGGCGGTGTTCAGGTCGTGCACCGCCATGAGCCCCGTGATCCCGTGCCCCGAGACCACGTGCTTGACGAACCCGAGGATGTCGAGCTGGTTTTTCAGATCCAGGCTCGCGGTCGGCTCGTCGAGGAGGAGTATCTTCGGTTCCTGGACTAGGGCCCGCGCGATGCACACCTTCTGAAACTCTCCACCCGACATCTCGTCGATATAGCGCAGCATGAGGTGCTCGAGGCCGAGCCTTTTTATCACCGCGTCCACGATCTCGAGGTCGTGCTTCGAGACGTTCCACCGTATGTGCGGTTTCCTTCCGAGAAGGATCGCGTCGAACGCGGTAAGCCTCGACGACTCTCCCTTCTGCGCCACGTACCCGATCCGCTTGGCGACCTCCTTGCCGTGAAGGTGCCGTAGATCCTCGCCGTCGATGAGAACGCTGCCGCGCTGCGGTTTCAGAATGGCGTTGATGCAGCGGAGGAGTGTGGTCTTGCCCACGCCGTTCGGCCCCAAGACCGCAACGAGCTCGCCATCGTGCACCTCGAAGGTGACGTCGTCCAAGACCGTGTCGCTTTTATAGGAGAATGTTACGTCCTGCAGTTTCAGGATCATCGTTTGTACCCCCTTACTAGGAGGTAGATGAACACGGGAGCGCCGAGAAAGGAGGTGAGGATCGCGACCGGCAGCACGTTCGGCGCGAGTATGACACGGGCGACCGTGTCCGCCGTGAGGAGCAGTATCCCTCCCATGACGCTCGTTCCGGGTATGAGGTAGCGGTGGTCGTCTCCGATGATGCGGCGCACTATGTGGGGGCATACAAGCCCCACGAAGCCGATGATGCCGAGGAAGGACACGATGACCGCGGTGGTCACGGAAGCGACCAGCATTCCGTATATGCGGACCCGTTTCACGACCACCCCGAGCCCGTTCGCCGTCTCATCGCCCGCATCGATTGCGTTGTAGTTCCAGCGGTTGAACATGAAATAGACGAGCGCGAGCGCGACTACTACCGTGATGAAAAAAAACTCCTTCCAGCTCGCACGTGCGGTATCACCGAACGTCCAGAAGACCATTGCCGCGAGCTGGACGTCGTCGGCGAAGTACTGGAGGAACATCGTGCCCGCGGTAAAAAGAGACCCCATCGCTATCCCCGCGAGCACCATGACCTCGGGAGACGAGCGCCGTATGCGGGTGATGAGGAGGATGACCCCGACGCCGACGAGACTGAAGGCGAAGGCGACCCCTGTCGTAAGATAGGGATTGGAAACGACGACCGCATCGGTCACTGAGCTTCGCATCGTGCCGCCGCCGAGGATCATTACCGACAGCGCAGCGCCGAACGCCGCGGCCTGAGATATGCCGAGGGTGAACGGCGAGCCGAGGGGATTTCTCAGAATCGACTGCATTACAGCGCCCGATACCCCGAGTCCTATGCCCGCCACGACAGCGGTAAGCGCCTGGGGAAGGCGGATATTACGTATGATGATTTCCCACCCGCCGCTTGTGCTTCCGCCGAGCAGGATTCTGACAACGGCGGCCGGGGGGATTCGTACCGCGCCGATCGAGATCGAGAATACGAAGATGACAAAAAGGAGAACGAACCCGCCTGCGACAAAGGCCGTTTTCCTTCCCGTATACCGGCGGTACTCTTCCGGGACCTGCCCGTCTTCGAGATGCATGATACGACCTACCTTTCCAGCGGAATCCTTTTAAAGACGAGATTCTGAAACAATTCGTTCATCTCGTCGAATACCGGTTCGCCGACGAGAAATTTGTAGATCTCGTCAGCCTTTATTTCGGGATCGATGTCGGCGAACCGTTCCGGGTACAGTATGGTACCGATATAGTACGCATCGGCAAATATGCTGCCGAAGTTCTGCGTGTACCAGTTGTAGGGAAGCACGCCGAAAACGTCCCCCCGCCGGACGGAAGAGAGGGTTTGATAAACGGCGTCATTTCGAAGCTCGTAGACCGCGCCCGCCGCTTCGCCGGACTGTATCGTCGCGAGATCGACGAACAGGTACTCGGGGTCCCATTCAACGATTTTTTCTTTCGACACATCGGCGTGTGTAAGCTCTCCAAGAGGTCTGGTCGGATCGTACGCGACGTTTTTCGCGTTGGTAAAAAGGAATGGAGGGTAGGCGGGTTCCGTGGACTGGAGGCCGTGCGGGCCCTTGAACGCGATGCCTCCGACAAAACAGGTCGACTTTCTGTCTTCCGGTATATCTGCGGTCCTTGTGTCGAGGTCGGCGATCGTGCCGTTAAAAAAAGCGATCACCTCTTCGGCCCTTTCTTCCTTTCCCATTATCCTTCCCATAAGACGCAGGGATCCGTACAGGTCCTTCCTGTACGCGAAAAGATCGCCGTACTCTAAGACCACCACGGGAATACCGGTCTTTTTCTGGATCTCGTCGGGATTTGAGCCCATCTGCCCGAATGTCTTGAAGATGATCTCCGGCTGCGGGTCGAGACTAGCGATGAGCTCTGGGTTGTCGTGGCCCCTGAACTCGCCGAACAGAGGATACTCCTTGAACATGGGGTTGGCAAGCGCATAGGGCCGCGCCTCGAACATCGGCCTTCCTTTTTCTATATCATCCACCGCGACGATACAGTCTGAAGCCTCCAGGTAAACGAGAAGCCTGAGGCAGCCCGCGCCCGAGCAGATGACGTGACGGGGATTCTCAGGCACACGGACCGTACGGCCCATTCCGTCTTCGACCTCTATCGTTTTAACGCTGTCTGTTACCGTTTTTTTCATACCGCTTCCATACAGGACGACCGAAGATAAAAGAACAATGACAAGCAGGATGAAGAGGAAGATCGACTGTTTATTTCTCATGTACATTCTCCCGGATAGTGCTATTTTTAGTTACATTTGTGTTACTATACGGGTTTTTCCATGTATGTCAAGAAATTTTAATAGAGTCTTTCTATTATTTTTAAATTCAGGGAGATACGAGTGAACACACGGCACCAGCGGCCGTTGTGATCTTATTTTTTATGTCACCTGAGAAGGCCTCCGGATAATGGGAGGCCTTTATATTCATCCGCCATCTTATATTATTATGTAAAACTCTTTATTGGTAACCCGTATTTATGACGCGATATATCCTTCTTCAGCAACCGGTGTACTGCTCACGAATCGTTTCTTCGTCTCGCCTTTCGAGATCTGGTAGTATGCGATTATCGCGTTGAGGTTCTTGCCGTAATCTTCGTTGGAAACGAGTCTGAACATACCAAGATCCTCTTTGGTGCGTAGAAATAGTTTGTTATTAACAACAGCGCCTTTCATTTTTCATCTCCGATATACCATTATTTACTATTATTTAAGCAACTATTATGCCAACCTATTAACAATAAATACATTATTAAATCTATATATTGTTAAAATTAAAGCCGTTTTAATAACAAAATATACTGCTCATATTGTCGATGTGGCAGTTTGTCTGGATATGCAACAAAACTTATATAGCAGTTGTGTCGATTTGATACATTATTACCGGAATCCTCGTGCGATAGGAGTATACGGGCCGAAACCGGCGGATAAATTATTTAGAATACAAAAGAAAAAACGACCTAAAATAGACTACTGCCATTGATTATTACAGTGACGATGAGTAATGATATTTTAATTAACTGAAATATATAGATATAGAAAGGTATTAGAATACGATGAAATAACGATTGACGGAAACAATAAAGTATAATATAATAGAGTTGTAAATAAAAGAGTCCGAAATGAGTGGTTCGTCCGAGGCGGGTGAACGAGTGATTCGTTCGATACGGCAAATTATACGTGCCGTGGACCTTCACTCACGATACCTTGCAAAGAGATACGGTCTTACAGGTCCACAGCTCATGATTCTTAAGGACCTGACGGTTCATGGGGAGACGCCGGTCGGGGAGGTCGCCAAACGGATCAGTCTCAGCCAAGCGACGGTTACCAACGTGCTCGATCGTCTTGAAAATAGCGGTTATGTTAAAAGAGCGAGAAGCGAGCACGATAAACGGAAGGTGATCGTAGGGATTACACCGATGGGGAAACGGAAGCTCGATGGTGCTCCCTCTCTGCTGCAAGAATATTTCATCCATGAATTCGAGAGGCTCGCAGAGTGGGAGCAAACGCTCATGCTGTCCTCTCTTCAGCGTGTCGCGTCGATGATGAACGCCGGTGACATAGAAGGTGTTCCCGTTTTGGCCAGCGGCGCCATTTCGTTGTCTGCGAACGACATCATTGAGTATACCGATACCGGCTGCGACGAAGAAACAGAGCGAAGCGGGGGATGACTCCAGATTCGAGGCATGCGCTTCGGATCCGCTTTGTATCTGTCTATCATGCACCGCGGGCCACCTCTCTCTTGCAGGCATTACAATTCGATACACTCGTACACAGGGTCTCGCCTTCACGATATACACGCTGCCGTTGATGGGTATTATTTAGCCCGGGAAACGGTAAGAATGAAACGAATAAATAGGGCGAATTTCGAATTTCAGTGAATAGAAAAATTTACAACCTCCTGAGGATATGATAAAAAGAGTTTGAGGTAATACCATATC